>JBDSOK010000201.1:0-4191 GCA_039914845.1 Nitrospiria bacterium
GTGGGGCTGGTGACTAGCAAATAGCGGGGAACCGGCAGCCCCGCCGCCTCGAAGAGGCGCCGCGACACGACCTTATCCATCCCCAAGGCGCTGGCCAAGACTCCCGATCCGGTATAGGGGATGCCCAGCACCTCCAGCAGACCCTGGATGGTGCCGTCCTCGCCGAAGCGGCCGTGGAGCGCGATAAACGCCAATGCCACCCGCTCACGAACCAGACGCTCCGCGATCGTGCCATCGACGTCGATCCCCACGGCATCGTAGCCGGTACGGTGCAGCGCGGCCAGGACCGCCGCCCCGGTCTTGAGAGAGACCTCCCGTTCGGCGGACCGTCCGCCCATCAGCACGCCGATTCGCGTCACGGTCGCCCCACGATCTTGACCTCGAGTTCGAGGGTGACGCCCCGTTCGCGCTCCACCGCGCCGCCGACCTCTCTGATGAGCGCCGTCAAATCCCGCGCCGTGCCCCCGCCGGTGTTGACCATGAAATTTCCGTGGCGCTCGGAGACCTGCACGCCTCCCACCTTCCGGCCCTTCAACCCCAATTCGTCGATCATCCGCCCGGCCGATGCCCCCGGGGGATTCTTGAAGATGCATCCCGCGTTGGGAAGGTGCAGCGGCTGCGTCTCCCGGCGGTAGGCGAGGATCGCGTGCATTCGCGCCTCGATCTCGCTCGACGAATCAGGCGCCAGCGCCACCGTGCACCCGAGGAGAATGCCGGGGGGCAGACTCGACCCGCGGTAGCGAAAGGACAAACCGGACTTGGGAATCTCGACGACATCCCCCTTGAGGGTCATGAGCCGGACGTTCTGCAGCACGTTCGCAATCTCGCCGTCCTGTGTCCCGGCGTTCATCACGATCGCGCCGCCGACCGTCCCGGGAATCCCGCACGCAAATTCGAGCCCCGCCAGGCCCGCGTCCTTGGCGGCGTGCGCGAGGGCCGGGAAAGGCGCTCCGGCTTCGGCATAGAGCCGATCGGGACCCGCCGGTCGGATGGCGTTCAACGCGGCGAGCCGTAGCACGATCCCCGCCACCCCGCCGTCGCGGACGACGATATTCGTGCCGCCCAGGACCATGACCGGGACTTTGGCCGCCCGGGCGGCGCACACGACGGTCCGCAGATCCTCCTCGTCAACCGGCGCCGCCAGCGCGTCCGCGGGTCCCCCGATTTTCATCGAGGTATACCGGGCGAGTGGTTCATCGAACCGCACCTCGCCCCGCACGTCCCGCAGCACTGCGCGCAGATCGGAACCGGCCGAAACCGCGGGGCGCGTCATAGCCGCTCCAGCAGGGCGGGGCCGGCCTTCCACACATCCCCCGCGCCCAGCGTGAGGACCAGGTCTCCCGGCCGGACGAGCTTGACCGCGCGCTCGATCGCCGCCTCGCGGCTGTCGACGAACGACGCGTCGCGATGGCCGTGCTCGCGAATCGCCGCCGCCAGCGCCGCCGCCGAGATCCCCTCGATCGGCGGTTCGCCGGCCGGATAGATATCCAACACCATCAGCACGTCGGCCTGATTGAACGCGGTGCAAAATTCGGGGAAGAGATCCCGAGTCCGGGTATACCGATGCGGCTGAAAGATCACCACCAGGCGGCGGCCCCAGCCCTCCTTCGCCCCGGCGAGCGTGGCCTTGATTTCGGTGGGGTGATGCCCGTAATCGTCGACCACCATGACGCCGCCGGACTCGCCGCGAATCTGGAATCGCCGTTCGACCCCGGAAAACTGGGCCAAGCCCTCGCGTACCGCCTCGACCGGCAACTCCAGTTCCAGACCGACCAGGATCGCGGCCATGGCATTGGCGACGTGGTGCGCGCCGGGGACCATGACGGTAAAGCGGCCCAGATCCCGTCCGTTCAACACTGCGCCGAATGCGGAGCCTTTAGGTCCGAAGGACACGTCGCGCGCCGTGAGATCGGCTTGGGGAGCCCGCCCGTAGGTGCGGTATCGTTTCTCGATTCGCGGGATCAGCGACTGCAGGTGCGGCTCATCCAGGCAGAGAATCACCAGGCCGTAGAAGGGCACCTTGTTGACGAAGGCCAGAAAGGCCCGTTTGATCCCGTCCAGATCGTGATAGTGATCCAAATGTTCGCGATCGAGATTGGTCACAACCGCAATCGTGGGCGAGAGCTTGAGAAACGATCCGTCGCTTTCGTCCGCCTCGGCGACCAGGAATTCGCCCTGTCCCAGTTTGGCGGGCCCGCCGAAGCGGTTGAGTTTGCCCCCGATGACGGCGGTTGGGTCGAGCCCGCCGTGAGCCAAGACCGTGGCGATCATGGAAGTCGTGGTCGTCTTGCCGTGGGCCCCCGCCACCGCGATGCCGTATTTCAGCCGCATCAACTCGGCCAGCATTTCGGCGCGCGGAATGACCGGAATCATGCGCTCGCGCGCCGCGACGACTTCCACGTTGTCGGCCGCCACCGCCGAGGAGATGACCACCACCTGCGCGCCCTCCACCTGCGCCGCGCGGTGGCCGATAAAGACCGCGCCGCCCAGCGATTCGAGCCGGCGCGTGGCGTCCGACGGCGCGAGATCGGAGCCGCTGACCCGATACCCGAGCGTGAGCAGCACCTCGGCGATACCGCTCATCCCCGCGCCGCCGATGCCGACAAAATGCAAGCGTTGGATCTTCTTAAACACGCCCGCTCACCCTCCCGGGAGCCCGACCGCGCGCCTCGGCCAGCGCCACGCACGCGGCCGCGACCCGTTCGGCGGCATCGGGCCGCCCGATCGCCCGGCTGGCCGCCGCCATCCGCTCGAGGCGGCCCCGATCGGCCAACAGCCGCGCGACGGCGGTCCCCAACGCGTCCCCCGACAGGTCGCGGTCGAGGATCATCTCCGCCGCCCCCGCCCGCACGAGGGCTCGCGCATTGCGCTCCTGATGACCGTGCGCGGCGTGGGGGTAGGGAATCACGATCGACGGCCGCCCGCAGGCCGTGATTTCCGCCACGCTGGTGGCCCCCGCCCGCGCCACCACGAGCGCGGCGCCCGCATAGGCCGAGCCCATATCGTCCACGTACGGCTCCACCCGGGCGGCCAATCCGGACGCGGCATACGCCGCGCGCACGGCATCCTGGTCGGACGATCCCGTTTGGTGGACGATGCGCAACCCGCTCACCGCCTTCAAGGCGCCCAGCCCGCTCACCATCGCGCGATTGATCGACGCCGCGCCCTGGCTGCCCCCGAAGACCAGCAGCCCTCCGTCCTTCGGCAACGGGACACCTCCCGTCTCGACCACAGCCCGGCGAATGGGATTGCCCAGGACTTCCACGCGGCCCCGGAACGCGGCCCGCGACTCGTCGAACGCCGCCACGATCAGATCGGCCCACGGCGCCAGCAGACGATTGGTCAGGCCCGGCAGGACATTCTGTTCCAGGATGACGACCGGACGGCGCGCCAGGCGCCCCGCCAACACGGTGGGCCCGGCGGCATATCCGCCGACCCCGACGATGAGATCCGGCCGGAACCGTTTCACGATCGACCAGGCGTCGGCAAGGCCCAGGGGAAGCCGCGCCAGCGACGCCGTCGCGCGGATGAGGCCGCGTCCGACCAGGCCCCGGACCCGGATCGTGGCGAGCGCGAATCCCTCGCGCGGAATCACCCGCGCCTCCAACCCCCGCTCGGTCCCGACGAAGAGCACCTCCGACCCCGGTCTCATGCGCAGCAATTCCCGGGCGAGCGCAATCCCGGGATAGAGATGACCGCCGGTGCCCCCTCCGGCGATGATCACTCTCATGCCGTCCCCCGTTGCCGCGAAATATTGAAGAGGATGCCCACCGCCAGCAGATTGACCACCAGCGACGATCCCCCATAGCTCACGAACGGCAGGGGAAGCCCTTTGGTCGGCAAGAGCCCGGTGACCACGCCCATATTCAGCGCCGCGGCGAGTCCGATCGTGCCGGTGAGACCCAGCGCGAGCAGGCGCCCGAACGGATCCGTCGTGGCCAGCGCGACCCGCCAGCCCCGCCAGACCAGGCATCCGAACGCCGCGAGAATCGCCAGCGTTCCGCCCACGCCCAACTCCTCGCCCACCACCGCATAAATAAAATCGGTATGGGGCTCCGGCAAAAAGAAGAGCTTCTGTCGTCCTTCGCCCAAGCCGGCACCCATCGCTCCCCCACCGCCCAGCGCCAGAAACGATTGGATCATCTGAAACCCGGTATTGCCGGGATCGGCCCATGGATCCAGGAACGCCGT
>JBDSOK010000248.1:0-2871 GCA_039914845.1 Nitrospiria bacterium
CGCGGCGTCCCGCAGGTCGAGGTCACGTTCGACATCGACGCCAACGGCATCGTCCACGTCGCCGCGAAGGATCTGGGCACCAACAAGGAACAGTCCATCAAGATCACCGCCTCGTCGGGACTGTCGAAGGATGAAATCGACAAGATGGTCAAAGAAGCCCAGGCTCATTCGGAGGAAGACAAGCGCCGCAAGGAGTCCGCCGAGGCCCGGAACGAAGCGGACACCACGATCTACGGGGTTGAGAAGTCGTTGAAGGAGTTCGGCGAGAAACTGTCGGATGCCGACCGCAACGACATCAATGAGAAGATCGCCGAGACCAAGAAAGCGGTCGAGTCGAACGATGCGACGGCAATCCGGGCCGCGGTCGCCGCCCTGTCTACCGCGTCGCACAAGCTCGCCGAAGAAATGTATAAGAAGACCGCCGCCTCGACGGCCAGCGGAACCGGCCCCCAGGGCGGTGACGGCTCGCCCGAGAGCGACAAACCGAAGGACGACAACGTGGTCGACGCCGTCTACGAGGAAGTCGACAAGGAAAAGAAGTAAGTGGTGGGGCGGCGGCCGCCCGGCGGTCGCCGCCTCTTCGTTCTCCCCGATCAGGAGTGTGAGTGGCCACATCCCGAGATTACTATGACCTCCTCGGCGTTTCCAGAACCGCGACCGACGAGGAACTCAAAAAAGCCTACCGCAAGCTCGCGCTCAAGTACCACCCCGACAAGAATCCCGGGGACCAAGCTGCCGAGACACACTTTAAGGAGATCAACGCAGCCTACAGCGTCTTGAGCGACGCCGAGAAGCGCCGGGTGTATGACCGCTACGGCCACGAGGCGTTTTCGGGGGCCGCCGGAGCGGGCGGCTTTGCGGGGGGATTCGACTCCAATGTCGGCGATATCTTCGGCGATCTCTTCGAAGACTTCTTCGGGGCCTCGAGCGGCCGGTCGCGTCGGCGCCGGGGCGCCTCGGGCTCCGATCTGAAATACACGCTGGATATCTCCCTCGACACGGTCCTGTCCGGCAAGGAAGCCAAGATCAAAATTCCCCACTGGGATGAGTGCGCCGACTGCCGGGGCACCGGGGCCAAGGACGGCACCGCCATCTCCACCTGTTCCGTGTGCAAAGGCGCGGGACAAATGCGGTTTCAGCAGGGGTTTTTCGCGATCAGCCGAACCTGCCAACAATGCCATGGCCGCGGCAAGGTCATTACCGAAATCTGCGCCGGTTGTCGCGGCGAACGGAGAATCCAACAGGAGCGGACGCTCTCGCTGTGGATTCCGGCCGGGGTCGAAGACGGCACCAATCTGCGGCTCGCGGGCAAGGGAGAACCGGGCGAGGGTGGCGGGCCGCCGGGAGATCTCTACGTGGTGATTGCGGTCAAGCCCCACCCCGTCTTTACCCGCGACGGGTCCCATCTGGTCTGCGAAGCGCCGATGAGCTTCGCGCAGGCGGCGTTGGGCGGCAAGCTCGAGTCCGCGACGCTCGAAGACAAACCCATTACCATCAAGATTCCGCCGGGGACTCCCCACGGCAGGATCTTCAAATTCCGGGGGCACGGACTGCCAGACATGCAGGGGGGTGGGCGCGGCGACCTTCTGGTCCGGATGAAGATCGTGGTCCCCTCCAAGCTCAGCCCCCGTCAAAAGGAACTCCTGGAAGAATATGCCCGGTTGGACGGCGAAGAGGTCGACGGCGAACACCCCGGGCTGTTTGAAAAGGTGAAGAACCTTTTCGAATAATCCATGCCGATTTTCTTTCTCGCTCCCGGTTCGGTACGGGGCGACACGGTGACCGTCACCGGGCCGTTGGCTCGCCACCTGGCCGGCGCCTTGCGCCATCGGATCGGCGACCAGGTGACGGTGGTGGATGAGACCGGCGAACGATATCGGATCGAACTGATCGAGACCGGGTCAACCGTCGTCCGCGGCCTGATCCAATCGCGCCTCGGTCCTCCGCCCGTCCCGCCGATCTCCCTCACCCTCGTCCAGGCGGTGCTCAAAAACCCATCGCTGGACATCGTCATTCAGAAAGCGGCCGAACTCGGCGTCCGGCGAATCGTCCCGCTCATCACCCGGCGGACCGTGGTGCGGACACGGGGCGACCGCGCCGGACGCCAAGCCGAGCGCTGGCAAGTCATCGCTCGCGAGGCCGCCCAACAATCCGAGCACGCGGTCGTCCCGGTGATCGACGAACCGCTGACCATGGACGAATTCCTGGCCGCGCTCCGCTCCGACGACGAGGCCAAATTCCTCTTCTGGGAGCGGGAGGCCACGCGCGGGCTTCGGGAATCTCTTGAGTCACGTCGCGCGGTCACCCACGCGACGCTCATCGTCGGCCCCGAAGGCGGATTCGATCCCGATGAAGTCCGCGCCGCCGCCGAGGCCGGATTCGAGTCGGTCTCGCTGGGAGCGGCGATTCTGCGCGCCGAGACGGCCGGTCCGGTCGGACTCGCGATCCTTCAATACGTCTGGGGCGACCTCGGGCGCACACCACGGGAGCCCCGGCCATGACCGACGCTCGATCGCCGCGAGGCGGGTTTTTCCGGAGGGCGGGAGCGGCGGTCATCGACCTGCTGCTCGTCTCCGCCCTGTACCTCGGGTTCCTCGCGCTGGGCCTCGTCGCCATTCGGCTGGGCGTGCGATCCGCGGGCGCATCAGGCCCGTCCATGGAGTTGGCCAATATCCTGTGGGTCCCGTATCTGGCCCTCTGGGCGGCGATCACCGAACTCTACATCGCCTATTGGACGCATACCGGCGGGCAGACCCCGGGCAAAATGGCGCTGGGCATCCGCGTCATCGGCGCGGATGACGGCGACCCCACCTGGGCGCAAGCCTGCTTGCGACCCGTGCCGTATCTGCTCTCCTGGTCGGTCTTTGGGCT
>JBDSOK010000065.1:0-5090 GCA_039914845.1 Nitrospiria bacterium
AGGTCTTTGATGGCCGAGTAGTCCTGCGAGCGCACGTCCTCGTTGCGGACGATCATCGCGATGGGCGTGCCGGTGGTGTGGTCTTCGAAGACGCCGCTGAGGATTTCGACGCAGTCGCCTTCGCGCCGCTGGGTGGTGAGCGTGCTCCGGCCCGGTTTGCGCCGATCGAGATCGCGCTGAATCTCGGCCGCCGTGATCGGCAGGCCGGCGGGGCAGCCGTCCACGATGACTCCCAATGCGGCCCCGTGGCTCTCGCCGAAGGTCGTCACGCGCAGCGCTTGGCCGAAGCTGTTTCCCGCCATCATGCCCCTCCCGGATCGGGGGCATTATACACTGCGAGGGTTCGACAACACCAACCGTCGTTTTGGATTTCCCTCAATGATTGGGTATGATGGGGCCATGAAGAGCTACCGCGAAGAATTGACGATCGAGACGCCCACCCGGCGGCAGTTCATCAATATCACGCCCCGCGTCGAGGCCGCCCTTCAGAAGAGCGGGGTGCGCGAAGGTCTGTGCCTGGTCAATCCCATGCATATTACGGCGAGTGTGTACATCAACGATGATGAGTCCGGCCTGCTGGCCGACTATGAAGCCTTCCTGGAACGATTGGTGCCCCAGCAGGGGACGTACCGACACAATCTGACCGGTGAAGACAATGGCGATGCGCACATCAAGCGACAGGTCATGGGGCGCGAGGTGGTGGTGGCGATCACCAACGGCGCGCTGGATGTCGGGACCTGGGAGCAGATCTTCTACGCCGAGTTCGACGGCCGGCGGAAAAAGCGGGTCCTCGTGAAGATCATCGGCGAATGACGGATCCCTCGCAGACCGCGGGAGCGGCTCCAGCCCTGGCATCATGCTGCCGCGCCGCCGCGCAGCGCTATCTCCGCAAGCACCGAGACGTGGCGACGTGTGACGCGTGCGGGAGGTTGCTGCTCGCCTATGGCAACGAGCGGGATTATGACGAGACGTGCAGGGCCCTGGCCGAGCAAGGGATCGGATATGCCGCCGAGCAGCGCGGGACGCTGCGGATCGTGGCGAAACCCCGCGCCGGCAAGGCGCCGCGCCGGGGGAACGCATGAGGGCAGGGGGGCCATGAGTGATTGGATGGCGGCGGAAGACGAGGTGGTGGCGACCAACGACCGGTTCTACCGGGCGTTTGAGAGCCTCGACATCAAGGAGATGGAAGCGGTGTGGCTGACCGACGGGGAGGTGCAGTGCATCCATCCGGGGTGGGGGCCGTTGCGCGGCTGGGCGGAAGTGCGCGACGGGTGGGTCCGCATCTTCAACAATACGTCCTCGATGCGTTTTACGCCGCGAGTCCTGCACGTGGCCACGCATGCCGACGTGGCGTGGCTGGTGTGTGTGGAGGCGATCCACAGCCGGCACGGCGAGGAGGAGCAGACCAGCCACGTCCTGGCCACGAACGTCTTCGAACGGCGCGAGGGACGATGGGGCATGGTTCACCATCACGCCTCGCCGGTCTTTCGCGCGTCCCAAGGGGAGCAGGAGGAGCCCGCATGACCGCCGCCGAACTCTTTGTGCGATGCCTGGAAGCCGAGGGGGTGGAGATCATCTTCGGCCTGCCGGGCGAAGAGAATATGGATCTCCTCGATGCGTTGTCGCGCTCCTCAATCCGCTTCATCGCCACCCGGCACGAGCAGGGCGCCGCCTTCATGGCCGACGTCTATGGGCGACTCACCGGCCGCGCGGGGGTTTGCCTGGCCACGCTGGGTCCCGGGGCCACCAATTTGGCGACCGGCATCGGCGACGCCAATCTGGATCATGCGCCGCTGATTGCGATTACCGGCCAGGCCGGGTTGGAGCGCGTCCACAAGGAATCGCATCAGTACGTCGACATCGTCAAAGCCTTCGCCCCGCTCACCAAGTGGAACACGCGGGTTGAGCGCGCCTCGGCGATTCCGGAGATCGTCCGCCACGCGTTCAAGACCGCGCAGGCGGAGAAGCCAGGCGCCTGCCACATCGAATTGCCGGAGGACGTAGCCGGGGATTCGGCCGACGGCGTCCCGCTGGCCGCCCGTCGCGCGCGCCGCCCGTCGCCGGATCGCCCCTCGCTGCACGCCGCGGCGCAGCTCATCGACCGCGCGCGACATCCCCTCATCCTCGCCGGCAACGGTGTCGTCCGGGGAGGCGCGAGCCGCGAGTTGATCGCCTTCGCCGAGCGGACGTCGATCCCGGTTACCAACACCTTCATGGCCAAGGGCGCGATGCCGGCGGACCACGCGCTCTCGCTGCTGTCGATCGGCTTGCAGGCGCGGGATTTCGTGGCGTGCGGGTTCGACGCGGCCGATCTGATCATCACGGTCGGCTACGACCAGGTGGAATACGCGCCCCACCACTGGAACCCCAAGGGCGACAAGACCATCGTCCACATCGATTTCACCGCCGCCGAAACCGACGCCGCTTACCAGCCCGAGGTGGAGGTGGTCAGCGACGTGCGCGAGGCCTTGGAATTGTTGTGCGCCGAGGTCACCCAGACGCACGATCGCGGCTATCCGACCCGGCTGCGCCAGGTCATCCTGGATGACCTCCGGCGGGGCGCCCGCGACGAGGCGATGCCGATGAAGCCGGTTCGGGTGCTGCGCGACCTGCGCCGCGCGCTCAACCGTCGCGATCTCGTCATCAGCGACGTGGGCGCCCACAAGCTCTTAGTTGCGCGCCTCTATCCCGCCTACGAGCCCACTACCGTCCTCATCTCCAACGGTTTCGCGGCGATGGGCATCGCCCTGCCCGGCGCCATCGCCGCCACGCTCGCCGATCCCTCGCGGCGGGTGGTCGCGGTCTGCGGCGACGGCGCGTTTCTCATGAACGTGCAGGAATTGGAAACCGCAGTGCGCCTGGGCGCGGCATTCGTGGTCCTGGTGTTCCGCGACGACGGCTACGGCCTGATCCGATGGAAACAGGTCAGCCAATTCGGCCAATCGTTCGGGATCGATTTCGGCAATCCTGATCTGGTCAAGCTGGCCGAATCGTTCGGCGCCAAAGGCTACCGGGTGGAGAAAGCCTCCGACCTGGCGCCGATCCTCGCCGACGCGCTGGCGCAGCGCGTGCCCGCCGTAATCGACGTGCCGATCGACTACCGCGACGGCATCTTGAACGCCGACCGCGGGCAAGTCATCTGCCCGATGTGAGCCGCTTGCCGTTCTGCCTGCCGGCGGTGGAGAGTTTCCAGGCCGGCTATAGAGGGGGCAACAGGCGTTTGAGCGTGTTGGGCACTCGAAAATCTTCCATCAGGTCGGCAATCCATCTCGCCCACCGCTCCAAATAGTCCCGGTCCAGTTTGTCTCCTTGGCGCACGATCACGGACTCAACGTCCAGGAGGTCTTTAGGCCGTCCGGGGATCAATTTCAACAGGATGAAGTCTTCAGGACTGGGGAAATTGGCTTCGATGCCAAGCAACGTATGGCGCGTCACCCGGCTAAAACCGCTTCGCTCAAGCTCGGTCGATGCGGCGATCACATCCGCCCAACTCTGTCGGAATCCGAGGCGAAACGTCCCTCGCTCTGCGAGATCTTTCTTCACCTCCTCCGGATTGAACGAGAATCCGTTCTCAGAGGCGGTGCGGAGAAGCCGTGTCAGTGTCCCTTCTTCGATCGCGGCAATCGCATCCACGTCGTGAGTTAAACGCGGTTCACCGAGCACGCCGGTGGCGAGACCGCCGACGATGAAGTAGGGCACTTGCGCGGTCTCGAGCAGCGTGACGAGTTGAGCGTAGAGAGATCTAAACTCGTTGTCGGGCACGGGCGAAGGTGATCGCGAGCGAGGTTGGGCGATGATCGGTGAAGTGCCAATCCCGAAGCAATCCCGAGGTCAAGAGGCTTTCAAGGAGACACGCCGATTGATGCACCGTAAGGCGTTGGAGGAACCGCTCGCGTTCACGGGCCTGATCGGACGCATACCGATTACGATCCTTGATCATCGACCCCAGTGTAAACCCGCCGAGTGTGAGGAAGCAAATTGGCGGAGACCGGAGAAGCGAAAAGACGGATCGGTCTTCCCTCCCAGCGAAGTAGGGCCGTGCCCCAGGTCAATCCGCCGCCGAAGGCGGCGAGGAGCACCCGCTGACCGGCACGAAGTCGGGGATAGATACGGGATCAGATCTTGAATTTACCATGACAAAGACAAGTCGTGACCCCCAATACTTTCATGTGATTTCTTGAAAACCACGGCGTCGAATCCGAAACCGAATCGCAAATCACCAGTGCGACTCCACCGCATTGACACACTCAAGGGATAAGGGCGCTCGGCGGGTTGCCGCGGGGCGCGTCAGGCGGGGCGAGAAGTCCTCAACCCCGAACCCGCCGCCCGCCCCGGCCCCCGGCCTTGACAGTGCCGGCGGGTGGGGCTTATTGTAGTGCAAACACTCTACAGGAGTCACGCTATTATGAAGATGATCAATTCGCGCGAGCTGAACATCAACACGGCCCAGGTCTTAAAGCAAGCCCGGAAAGACGACCTGATCATCACCATCAAAGGCAAGCCGGCGGCGCTGATTCAGGCGTTCACCGAGAACGACCTGGAGGACTACGTGCTGGCCAAGCTGGTGCGAAACCGGCTCAAACGACGCGCCGCGGACTTCGCATCGACGGACGGAGTGAGCGTGGACGAGATGATCGAGGCCGCGGAGCGCGAGCTTGGGCGCCAGGTTTAGCGTCCTCATCCTCAAAGGGGCGCAGAAAGATCTGCAGGGACTGCCCCCCGCGATCCGCCTTCAGATTCTCGCGAAGATGAAGTCCCTGGCAACCGGCCCGCTGCCGACGGGCAAATCCGACATCAAGATCCTGCACGGCTTTCGCCCGGTGCTTTTTAGACTCCGGTCGGGCGATTTCCGGGTGGTCTATCGCCTGAAAGACAAGATCGTCGAGGTCGTGGCCGTGGTCAACCGCAAGGCGCTCGAGACGCTGCTGCGTCGGCTGCGCTGACCAAGCCCGTCCCTCGGCTCGCACCGCGCCCCGGCGGCCGTCCCAGCGAGAAAACGTTCTCCGCCCCTCGCTCGCTTTTTCAATCCCGCTCTGAAGTGAATTGCTTAACAACATGCCCGATGGGGTCCCCTTACATGAGCTGGGCTG
>JBDSOK010000301.1:0-3604 GCA_039914845.1 Nitrospiria bacterium
TTTTGCGCGCCTCGCTCGATGATCCTCAATTGGAATTCGTGGCGATCAACGACCTCACCGACGCCAAAACCCTGGCCCACCTCCTCAAGTACGACTCGGTGCACGGCCCCCTCGGCCGGCCCGTCGAGGTGACGAGCACCGGCATTCGGATCGACGGACGGGAGATCGGGGTCTTGGCGATCAAGGATCCGGCCGACTTGCCGTGGAAGCAGCTCGGCGTGCAGATCGTGATCGAGTCCACCGGTCGTTTTGAAGACCGGGCCGCGGCCGCCAAACATCTGGCCGCGGGCGCCGCCAAGGTCATCATCTCGGCGCCGGCCAAGGACCCCGATCTGACGGTGGTGCTCGGCGTCAACGGCGACCGTTACGATCCGAAGACCCATCACATCCTCTCGAATGCGTCCTGCACCACCAATTGTCTCGCGCCGATTGCCAAGGTCCTGCACGAGTCGTTTCGGATCCGCCGGGGCCTCATGACGACGATTCACTCGTACACCAACGATCAGCGGCTGCTCGATCTGCCGCACAAGGATCTGCGGCGGGCGCGCGCCGCCGGGTTGTCGATGATCCCCACCTCCACCGGCGCGGCGCGCGCGGTCGGCGCCGTCCTGCCGGAGCTGGCGGGCAAGATCGACGGCATGGCCATCCGGGTGCCGACGCCCAACGTGTCGATCGTGGATTTCGTCGCCGAGGTGGAACGACCGGCCACCGACGCCTCGGTCAATGCCGCGCTTCGTGCGGCGGCCGACGGCCCGCTCAAGGGCATCCTTGCCTACGAGGAAGATCCCACTGTGTCGGTGGATCATAACGGCAATGCCCATTCGTCGATCGTCGACGCGGCCCTGACCCGCGTCATCGAGGGCGGGTTGGTGAAGGTCTGCGCCTGGTACGACAATGAGTGGGGCTATTCCTGCCGGGTTCGCGACCTCGCCAAGCACGTGGCCGCCTCGCTGCCGCGATGAACATTCACAAGCAAACGATCGAAGATCTCGATCTGCACGGCAAACGCGTGTTCATCCGGGCCGACTTCAACGTCCCGCTCGATGAGAATCTGAACATCACCGACGATACCCGCATCCGCTCCACCCTGCCGACCATCAATCACGCCATCGACGAGGGCGCGCGCGTCGTCCTGGCCTCGCATCTCGGCCGGCCGGGGGACAAGGCCGACCCGCGCTTAAGTCTCGCGCCGGTCGCCAAACGGCTTCAACGTTTTCTCAAGAAGGACGTGCGGTTTCTCTCGGACTGCGTCGGCCCCGAGGTCGAGGATGCGGTCGCCAAAATGCGCGACGGCGACGTCGTCCTGCTGGAAAATCTGCGCTTCCATCCCGAAGAACAAACCAACGACGAGGCCTTCGCCAAAGCCCTGGCCCGCCTCGCGGACATCTACGTGAACGACGCGTTCGGCACGGTCCACCGCAGCCATGCCTCGGTGACGGGCATCACCCGGTTCGTCAAGACCTGCGCCGCCGGCTTCCTGATGAAAAAGGAAATCGAATATCTCGAGGGCGCGGTCGCCAACCCCACGCGGCCCTTCGTCGCGGTCCTGGGCGGGGCGAAAGTCTCGGGCAAGCTCGGGGTAATCAGCAATCTCCAGAAGAAGGTGGACAAGGTCATCATCGGCGGCGGGATGGCGTTCACCTTCTTCAAGGCGCTCGGGCTGGAAGTCGGCAATTCCCTGGTGGAGCCCAGCATGCTCCAGGTCGCGATCGACATGCGCGAGGCCGCTCGCGCGAGCGGCGTGAAATTCTATCTGCCGGTCGATTGCGTGGTGGCGACCGGGATGGAGCCGGGCGCCGAAACCAAGATCGTGCCGATTCAGGAAATTCCCAAAGGGTGGATCGCCCTCGATATCGGCCCCGCCTCGGTTCGATTATTTACCGAAGCGCTGGCCAACGCCAAGACGATTCTCTGGAACGGCCCGATGGGCGTCTTTGAAATGGATGCCTATTCACGAGGCACCTATGCCGTGGCCCATGCGGTGGCCCACGCGTATGCGTTGACGATCGTCGGCGGCGGCGATACCGCGCTTGCCGTCCATCGCGCCGGCGAGTCCGAGAACATTTCGTTCATCTCGACCGGCGGGGGCGCGGCGCTCCAATTGCTCGAGGGTAAGCCGTTGCCGGGGCTTGTGGCCCTTCCCGACGTGGACCCGTAAGAGCCTGTCCATGAGGGACCATCTGCTGCGTTGTCGGTCGGCCTTGCGTGCTCACGTACGAACCAGTACGCTCCGCGCGCAAGACCTCCCTCCGCCTTGCATCTGGCCCCTCCTGAACAGGCTCCCGCACCAGTCCTAACCCACTTATGGCTAAACCCCTCATTATCGCCAATTGGAAGATGCACAAGACCGTGGCCGATGTGGCCGCGGCGCTTGAGATGCTGCTGGGGCATCGCGCGGCGCTGCAGGAGGTGGACCTGGTCATCGCGCCGCCGACCACGGCGCTCGATCGGGCCGGACGCGCCCTCGCCGGCTCGCCGATCGCGCTGGCCGCCCAGAACTGCCATTGGGAACCGGCGGGAGCCTATACCGGGGAGGTGTCGGTCCCGCAAGTGGCGGAGGTCGGCTGCACGTACGGCTTGGTCGGACACTCGGAGCGGCGCCAGGGCTGCGGGGAAACCAATGAGCAGGTGCGGCGAAAAACCGCCGCGCTCTTGGCCGCGGGATTGACCCCGATCCTGTGCGTCGGGGAATCGTTCGCCGAACGCCGGGCGGGCAAGACCGAGCAAGTCGTGGCGGAACAGATCTCGGTAGCCCTCCAGGGGTTGCCCGCGTCACAGGCGGCGCGGCTCGTCGTCGCATACGAGCCGGTCTGGGCGATCGGCACCGGCAAGACCGCGACGCCCGCCGAAGCCGCGACCGTCCATCGCTTTCTTCGGCGCCTCATTGAACAGGATCACGGTCCCCAGGCTGCCGCTGCCCCCATTCTGTATGGCGGCAGCGTCTCTCCCGATACCATCGAAGGTCTCTTGGCCCAAGCCGAGATCGGCGGGGCGTTGGTCGGCGGGGCCAGCCTCAATATCTCGACGCTGCTCGCCATTCTTCAGCGGGCCGCACTCGCGGGTCGGCAGGTGCCGCCCTCACAATCCGGTTCCCCTCTTCCCATAAGGAGTCTCGCATGATCACCGCGCTCATCGTCGTCGTCCACGTGCTGGTCTGTCTGATTATGATCGGCGTCATTTTGCTGCAATCGGGCAAGGGCGCCGAAATCGGGGCGGCATTCGGCGGATCGAGTCAGACGATCTTCGGCAGCCGAGGCGCCGCGACGTTCTTAAGCAAGATGACGGTCGGCGCGGCGACATTGTTCATGCTGACCTCGCTTACCCTTTCGCTCCTCTCCAAACAAGGGTCCATCGCCCCCTCCATCGTCGACACGATCCCCTCGTCGGCGGCCCCCCTCGCCCCGTAGTCGGGCGCGCCGCCGCATGAAATAAAAGCCCGAACCGGGCGGTCGGGATGGCAGAGTGCTTTGCCACTATCTTCACGCCCTGAGGAGGTCCGCCCCGGTCTCACACGGAAGATGTCCAGCTTCATATCGTCGCGGTCATGGCCGTTCGAGAATGCGGTAATGCGATGGTTCTGGGACGTCAGTGTCGGTTCCAATTT
>JBDSOK010000138.1:0-4531 GCA_039914845.1 Nitrospiria bacterium
GCCACGTCCGCCCGTTTGGACAAATAATGGGCGAGATAGACCACGAAAATGAGGCGCGCCAATTCGGAGGGTTGCATCGAGAACGGGCCCAACCGCAGCCATCGCCGCGACCCATTGGCCGCCCACCCGGCGACCAGGACGGCGAAGAGGAGCACCAGGGCGCCGAGCGTCAACGGCACGACCCATCGTCGCCACCGGTGATAATCCAGCCCGGCCCCCAGCGCCAGCGCCACGAGGCCCACCAGGGCCCACACGGCCTGTCGCTTGACGAAATAGGCCCCATCGCCGTGGCGGGTCTGGGCTATCGTCGCGCTGGCGCTGTAGATCATCAGCAGCCCCGTCACCAGCAGGACACCCGCGATGACCAGCAGCAAGCCGTCGCCCTTCGCCCACCGGCCACCGAAGGACGTCGGCATCGAGAACCCGCGGGTGGGCGTCCCGGCCCTCACAGCGCCTGCACCAACGCCTTGAACTGGCGTCCCCGATCCTCGAAATCCTTGAACAGATCGAAACTGGCGCATGCCGGAGACAGCAGCACCGTATCGCCCGCCACCGCGCTCCCGGCCGCCATGCGAACCGCCTCCGCCAAACCATCCGCCTCAGACACGGCGGTCACGCCTTCCAAGGCCTTGCGCAGGGCGGAGCGGGCTTCCCCGATGACGATCGTGTGTTTGACCCGGCGGCCGACCATCGGCCGCAGGGCGGAAAAATCGGCGCCTTTGGCCACCCCGCCCGCGATCAGAATGACCGGGCGCTCGAATCCCTCCAGCGATTTGAGCACTGCCCCGACATTGGTGCCCTTCGAATCGTTGATATAGGCCACCCCGCCCTTCTCACGCACAAATTCCAGGCGATGCTCCAAACCCGGAAACTCGCGCAGGACGCCCGCGATGGTGTCGGGCGCGATCCCCCGCAGCAGCGCGATCGTGGTGGCGGCCAAGGCATTCTCAAGATTGTGAACCCCGGCAATCCGAATCCCATCGACTTCGCAGACCGATCCGGCATGTCCGTCGATCCGATACCGGATCTCCCGATCCTCGACCCAGACCCCGTCGCCGGAGGGAGCCTTCAACCGCGAAAACTCCACCCGCCGCGACCCAATCCGCGACAGAAAAGACGGCGTCATCCCGATCGCATCATCGGCGTTGACGACCGCGGCGTCTTCGGCCCGCTGCCGCTCGAAGATGCGGAACTTGGCGGCGGCATACGCCGTCACGTCGGGATAGCGATCCAGATGATCGGGCGTAATGTTCAAGAGCGCGGCCACGGCGGGACGGAAGGTCTCGATCGTTTCCAACTGGAAGCTTGAGATCTCCGCCACCACCTCGTCCCAGGCCGCATCGGGGGCGGCCGCCTCGCAGAGCGGAACGCCGAGATTGCCGCCGACGAAGGTCCGCCGGCCGGCCGCCCGGCAGATCGCTCCGGTCAGCGCGGTGGTGGTGCTCTTGCCGTTGCTGCCGGTAATCGCGATCAGGGGGGCCCGTAACGACCGCGCGGCCAGTTCCACTTCGCTCCACACCGGGATCCCGCGCGAGCGGGCGTCGCGAATCGACGGCAGCGTCGGGGGCACTCCGGGACTGAGGACGATCAGGTCGGCGTCCCGGAACGCCTCGTCGGGATGCCCGCCGAGAAACCACCGGATCGAGCCGGGGGCGAAGCGGCCGGTCCACGCGGCCAGCTCGGTCGCCGGCCGACGGTCGGTCACCGACACCGCGGCGCCCTCCCGGAGCAGGAGTTCGGCCGCCGACGCGCCGCTTCGCGCGAGGCCCACTACCGTCACCCGTTTGCCGTGCCAGGCCATCGCTACCTCAGTTTCAACGTGCTCAAGCTGAGCAACGCGAGGATGATCGCGATAATCCAAAACCGCACCACCACCTTGGGCTCTTCCCACCCCTTCAGCTCGAAATGGTGGTGGATCGGCGCCATCAGGAAGACGCGCTTGCCCCGCGACTTGAACGACGCCACCTGAAAGATCACCGACAGCGCCTCGATCACGAAGAGGCCGCCCACCAGCAACAACAGCAATTCGTGCTTCGAAATGACTGCCACCACGCCCAGCGCCGCCCCGAGCGGCAGCGAGCCCACATCGCCCATGAACACCGTTGCGGGATAGGTATTGAACCAGAGGAAGCCGAGACTCGCCCCGATCATCGCGCCGCAGAAAATCGCCAATTCCCCGGACCCGTCGACGTAGCTGATCAGGAGATAATCGGCAATCTTTCGATGGCCCGCCGCGTAGGCCACGATCATATAGGCCGTCGCGGCCACGATGATCGGGCCGACCGCCAACCCGTCCAGGCCGTCGGTGAGATTGACGGCGTTGGACGAGCCGACCACCAGCAGAATCACGAAGAGGGGATAGAACCAGCCCAAATCCACGTGGACGGCCTTGACGAAGGGCATCGCAATCTGGGTCGAAAACCCGGGCATGGCCGCGAGCGCGGCACCGATCAGCGCCGCGACCAAGACCTGCAAGCCGAACTTATAGCGGGCGATCAGCCCCCGCGAATGTCGTTTGACGACCTTCAGATAGTCGTCCCAGAATCCGATGGCCCCGAATCCCAGCGTCGCCACCAGCACCAGCCACACGTAGCGATTGCTCAAATCGGCCCAGAGCAGGGTCGAGAGCGCCACGGCAATCAAAATCATGAGGCCGCCCATGGTGGGCGTGCCGGACTTCGACTGGTGCGATTTGGGTCCGTCGGACCGGATCTGCTGGCCGATGTGCAGGCGTTGGAGCCACCGGATGATGACCGGCCCCAGCAGGAAACTGATCACGAGGGCGGTCAGTACCGCGTAGATGGTGCGGAACGTGATGTAGCGAAACACGTTGAGGAACGCGTATTCGGTATGCAACGGATAGAGCAGATGATAAAACATGGCTCCCCTAGGTCCGCCCGGCGGCGGCGGGATCGATGCCCAATCCGACGGCCACGCGTTCCAACCCCACCCGGCGCGACCCCTTGATCAAGACCAGGTCGTCCCGCCGGACCCACGCCGCAATCACCGGCACGGCATCCTCCGCAGTGCCGACCGCCACCACCGCGTGGGGCGCCATGCCGCCGCCCGCGGCGCCTTCGGCCATCCATCGCCCCCCGGCGCCGACCGTGACGAGCCCGTCCAGCCGGACGCGCGCCGCGGCCTGACCGATCTCGCGGTGCAGCGCCTCCGAGGCCTCGCCGAGCTCGAACATCTCGCCCAGCACCGCGTACACACGGCCGGAACCCCGCAGCCGCCCGATGGTGTCCAACGCCCGCTCCATCGACGAAGGATTGGCGTTGTACGCGTCGTGGAACACGGTCACTCCGGAGGGCGTCGTGAGCAACTCGCTGCGCATTGCGGCCGGGCGAAAGGCCGCCAATCCTTCCGCGATCGTCCCCAGATCGACGCCCAGCGCCGCCGCAATCGCCGCCGCGGCCATCGCGTTCGAGGCATTGTGCCGCCCGACCACGGGCACGAAGGCTTCAGCCTTCTCGCCCCGGTATCGGATCTCGATCCGTATGCCAGCCCGGGTGCCCTCCTCGATGATTGCGCCCTGCATGTCGGCCGCCATCAGGCCGAAGGTCAATGAGGCGCAGCGCAGCCCCTTCTGAAGGGCGAGGACTCGCGTGTCATCCGCGTTGATGAGCGCGAGCCCGTCGGGAGGCAGCGCCTGGAACAATTCCCCCTTGGCCCGTGCGACGCCCGTCAGGCCGTCGAACCCTTCCAGATGCGCCCGGCCGATATTGGTGATCAGACCCACCGTCGGACGGGCGATCTCGCAGAGCCGGGTCATTTCGCCGGCGTGGTTGATCCCGAGTTCGATGACCGCGGCGTGGTGAGCCGGCGTCAGACCGAAGAGCGTCAACGGCACGCCGATGTGATTGTTGAGATTGCCCTGCGTCTTCAACACCGGCCCGCGGCGCGAGAGGATCGCGGCCGCCATCTCCTTGGTGGTCGTCTTGCCGTTGCTCCCGGTGATCGCGACGACCGGAATCGCAAACCGTGCGCGATACGCGGCCGCGGCGTCTTGAAGAGCGCGCAACGGGTCTCGAACCGCGATCATCGACGCATCGCCGCCCTGCCATCCGCGAAGCGACGGGATCGCGTCTTCGGCGATCACCGCACCGCACGCGCCGCGCGCCAACGCCCCTTCCACGAAGGCCGCGCCGTCGAACCGTTCACCTCGGAGCGCCCAGAACATGGCGCCCGGCTCCAACCGTCGGGTATCGGTCGACACGGCGGCGATCACGCGGTCGGACCGGCCGCCAAGGAGCCTGCCGTGCACCACGTTCACCAGTTCATCCACTCGGAACATGACCGTCTCCCGCGATCCACCGGCGTTCATGCGGACCGCACACGAGGCGCGAACCGCCGGGCAATCGCCTCAACCGCCACCCGCCGGTCGTCAAACGGCACACGCTGCGTGCCCAGGATTTGATAGTCCTCATGGCCCTTCCCGGCAATGAGGACCACATCGCCGGGCTCGGCGGTGTGAATCGCCCGTTCAATGGCGTCCCGGCGATCGGGCAAAATCAAATACGGTTGGCTG
>JBDSOK010000024.1:0-2615 GCA_039914845.1 Nitrospiria bacterium
CCTGCACGTCTTTGAGCGTCCCGGCTTGGGGGATCGGGATCATCATGACGCCCGCGGCGGCGCCTTCGCGCGCGAGCGTGGGGATGTCCAGGTGCAGGGCGTGTCGGATGATGACCTCTTCCAGCGAGAGGCCGGCGCCGAAGCGCAGCGCGCGGGAACAGAGGCCGCCGATCGAGCGGGCGGCGACTTCCAGAATCCAGGGGCCTCGATCGTTGATGCGCAGCTCGGCATGGATGGGACCGTCGATCAGGCCGAGGGCTGCGGCGGCCTGTCCGGCGCAACGGGCAATCGCATCTTGCACCGGCTGCGGGAGGCGCGAGGGCGTGACGTAGAGCGTCTCCTCGAAGAAGGGTCCGTCCAGCGGATCGGGTTTATCGAAGAGAGCCAGGACATCGAGCCGCCCCTGCCGTAACAACCCTTCGAGCGCCACTTCCCGGCCCGGGATGAAGGCCTCGATGAGCAATTGCCGCGCAGCGGGCCCGCGTTTTTGGATGGACCGGTCGGCGAGAATGGCCGCCACGCGCTCGACCGCGATGCGCAGGGATTGAGGGTCGTCGGCGCGGATCACGCCTTGGCTGGCGGCCAAGATCAGCGGTTTAACCACGCAGGGAAACCCCACGCGCTCGGCGGATGGTGCGGGGTCCTCTCCGATATCGACAACCTCGAAGCGCGGTACCGGCAGGCCCGCGTCGCGGAACAATCGACGCGCAATCGCTTTGTTGCGGGTGGCCTCGACCGCGGCGAGCGGATTGTGCGGAAGCTTGAACGCCTCGGCGAGCGAGGCCGCAATGACGGCGCCCTCTTCGTCGACCGGAACGATGGCATCGAACGGGGGAACGGTCCGAAGCTGCTCGATGGCGCGCCGGGGCTCGTCGAAATCCAACGTTAGCGTCCGTCCCTCGGAGAACGCCTCCAGAATCTGCGGTTGATCGGACCCCACCACCACCTCGGCCCCAAGCCGTTGCGCGGCGGCCAGGAAGTCGGCCGAGCGGTAGGTCGTCGCCGGCATCAAGAGCAGGAGCCGTTTGACCATCGCGGGCATCTTACGCAAAAAAGGGAGGGACGCCTCGCGGCATCCCTCCCCCTCGGAAGATCTGAGCGTTATTTGCTGCTGGGCTGGTAATAGGGGTTGTTGCCGCCCGCATGATCCGTCACGTCCAGCACGTCTTTGATCTCGGGGACGGCCTTCTTAATCATCACCACGATGCCCTGCTTGAGCGTCACGTCCGCCATACCGCAGCCCTGGCATCCGCCGCCGAGCTTGACGTAGGCGATGTCGTCCTTCACGTCCACCAGCGTCACGTTCCCGCCGTGGCCCGCCACGCCGGGATTGATCTGCTCGCGAATCACTTTCTGCACCGCTTCCGCCACCGGGCCGGTCGGGGGCGCACCCGGAAGGCCGGGCAGGACCGGCGCCTTATAGGGGCTCTCGATCTTAAAACCGCTGCCGGTCGGTCCGGTGAGGTAATCGACGCTGGCGCCATCGACAAACTTGACGTTGTGGCGTTCCAGGAAGACTTTGATGCCCTCCACTTCCACCACGACGTCGTTGACATCTGGGGTGGATTTCTCCACCAAGCTCAGGCCGTACTGCGGGGTCTGGGTGCCGGCTTGCTTCACCGTCAGACGCAGGCCGTGAGCGGTTCGGCCCTCGATATTCATCGCGGCCAGGATCTGCTCCCGAGCGGTGGGGGTGATGGTGAGCGTGGGCGTCAATGTGGTTGTCATGGCTGCCTCCAAACCTCAAAATGTGGCTGCATCATACCATAAGGCCCCCTCGCGTGTCAGCTATATTGCCGTCCCATGGCCGTTTTGATACCGTACAGCCCTGATGAGAGCAAACACGGCGATTCGGCTGGTGTTCTGGGTGGCGGTAACGGTTCTTGGCCCGCCCGGGTCCCACGCGGCAAGCGCTCCCGCCGAGCGTGCGAGCATCACGTTTCCGAACGGGGCGGTGTATCAAGTGGAAATCCCCCGCGACAAACGGGAGCGCGAGCGTGGGCTGATGTTTCGGCGAAAGCTCCCGGCTCGAACCGGGATGCTGTTCGTATTTCCCGCAAGCGATCGGCACCCGATCTGGATGAAGAACTGCAAGATCGCGTTGGATCTGATCTGGCTCGACGACGCCCGCCGCATCGTCGCGATTCTCCCCGAGGCGCCGCCCTGTCCCGGCGATCCCTGCCCGATCTATCAGCCCGACCGGCCGAGCCGCTACGTCCTGGAGATCGCGGCCGGGGCGGCCAAGCGCGAAGGGCTCGTCGTCGGCAGCCTCATCCAATTCGACCCACCGACTTAGAAAGTGCGAAGGGCCACCCCCACCCTCCCCTCCCCCCTTGAGGGGGAGGGGAGGGTGGGGGGTGCCGTGGCAACCCGGGGCCGACACGTCGATCAAGACCCTTCACGCGATTACATGAGTCCCAGCAGAGGACAGAGAACTCTCAGCGCGCCCCAGAGAATGAAGAAGCCGGCGATGTCGAGCAGAATCCCGGCGCGGATCATTTGGCCGATCGGCACCAATCCCGATCCGTAGACGATGGCGTTGGGCGGGGTGGACACCGGCAGCATGAAGCCGAAGCTTGAGCCCAGACACGCGCCCAGGGCCGGCGGCAGGGCGC
>JBDSOK010000140.1:0-7343 GCA_039914845.1 Nitrospiria bacterium
CCAACTCGAGGGCGGCATACCAGGTCCAGCCCCGGGCGGACCATTCCAGCGCCTGCTCGATCATGCGGCATGCCCCGTCACCGCCCGCAACGGCGATCGGGATCGGCTGCCGGTCAGTGCCCGGGCCGCCGCCTCGCGGACGCCCGGATCGGGATCGCGCTCCGCCGCTTCGTGGAGGGCGCCGATCACCTGGTGAGCATCCAGCGCCGCCAGCATGGTGACCAACCGCCGCCGGACGGCGGGACGCGGATGGTGGCGAAGGGCGTTCAGCGCGATTTGAACGGCGCCGTGGAGCGCCGCTTCGCGAAGCAGGCGCAGGGCCGCAAACGCCGCGCCGGACTGGACGGCATCCAGCGCTTCGATCTGCTCATGGAGAAACGAGGTCCGCTGGAGCTCTTCGACGATTTGTTCCTTGGCATACCGATCGCGACTGCTGAAGAGATAGTCGGTCAACGCCGGAACCGCCGGCTCTCCGAGCCGGCGCAGGGCGTGGGCCGCCGCCGCGCGAACCTGCCACCACTCATCGGTCAACACCCCCAAGAGTCCCGGAATTGCACGGGGATGTCCCAGTAAACCGAGTGCGCGGGCGGCATGGAGCCTCACGAACCACAGCGGATCGGACAACGCGCGGACCAGCGGAACTATGGCCCCGGTATAGCCGACCAGCCCAAGCGCCTTCGCCGACCGGGCGCGCACCTCCGGATCCTCGTCGGCCAGCGCCCCCAACAGCGCGGCCCGCACTCGAGAGTGGGGGGCAGGCACGCGCGAAAACACCTCGGCCACGGCGAGACGAACCGCACTCGATGGACTGCGCAACCGGGAGAGCAGGGGGAAAATCGCTTTGGGCCCTTGGGCGGTCAATGCCTGGGCGAGAAGAATCATCGGCATGGAGCGGCGCGGGGGCTCCCCGATCCGCCACCAGGGGCTTGGAGTCGACGCCACCGCATCCAAGGCTCGCAGCAACGCGGAAAGGGCGCGGGGATCATTGACCCCCCCGAGCGCGACGATCGCGGCCGAACGGACGCGGATCGACGGGTCATTCATCAGGCGCACCAGGTCCGAAACCCCGTGCTCGGCCAGTCGCCCCAACCACCGGGACGCCTGCTCGCGTTGTGCGGCCCGCCAACTCCAGGATCGCGCGCGAAACCGCTCAAGATACCTCAGGCGCTCACAGAGCGACGCCACGCGCGCGCGGGTGGCGTCATCCCCGGCGTCGAATCGCTCCGCCACACAGGCCAACCACGTCTCGTCCATCTCGGATCGAAGAATCACACTGGAGAGATCGTGGTCCGGCAAGCCCGACAGTCCCTCGTCGAGCGCGGCCGCATAGGCCGCGCGGCGGGCGTCGCGGCGCCGGAGCACGCGGCGCCGCACGGCCCGTCGCGCCACCGCCAGCGCAGCCGATCCCGCGGCGATGAGCCCGCTGAGGACGAGGGCCCAGCCCGCGGCCGCATACCAATGTTGTAGGAGAGTGAGTCGGTTCATGAGCGCGTGTCGAACGACCACTCGGTCGCGCGGCACAGACAGGATAGCCGCCGCTGCTTACCTTGACAACCCGTTCGAGACCACGCTAAGATGACGCCGCGTTTTGTTCCGGCGCCTCTCGCCTATGATTGAACACATCCAACGGCTCTTTCGCGACAGCGTCTCGGTAAAAGAAGCGTTCGTCTCCCAGTACCGCGATGAGATCGCGGATGTCGCCAAACGACTCATCTCCGCCTTTAAAAAAGGTCGTAAGGTCATCCTGTTCGGCAATGGGGGAAGCGCCACCGACGCCTCGCATATCGCTGGCGAGTTCGTGAACCGGTTCCAGCGGGATCGCGAGGGCCTGCCCGCGCTCTCCCTGAGCGCCGATCAGTCGGTGATCACCAGTATCGCCAACGACTACGACTTTCAGGAAATTTTCTCGCGGCAGATCCGGGCGCTGGGGAACAAGGGCGACGTGGCCATCGCGATCAGCACCAGCGGCAACTCCCCGAACGTCTTGCGCGCGGTCGAAGCGGCCAAGCCGCTCGGGATCATGACGATCGGATTCACCGGCAAGGACGGGGGCAAGCTGGCCTCGCTGGTCGATCACGCCTTCATCGTGCCGTCCGACAGCACGCCGCGGATTCAGGAAACGCACATCACCCTGGGCCATGTCTTGTGCGAATTGGTGGAAGACGCCCTCTTTCCGGCCACCCGGTGACCCCGATCCCGTCGGGGCCGACCGCGGCCGCCCCGATCCGCCCGTGGTGAAGCCGCCCCGCCCGTCCAAATTCCCGCCGCTGGACTTTTCTCGAATCAAGACCTACGCCGCCGACTCACGTCCGAGTAAAGTCAACGTCGCGGATATCGGCCGTCCTCACCGCAAAGGTCAAAGTCTCGCGCGTTTCTTGGATACCCTGCCCGACATCCTGGCGGCGCGGACGCTCAAGGCCATCGTCGCCGACGTCGTCCGGGCCTCACGCACCGGCCGCCCGGTCATCGTGGGCATGGGCGCTCATCCCATCAAGGTCGGCTTGAACCCGATCCTGATCGATCTGATGAAGCGCGGCGTGATTTCGTGCCTGGCGATGAACGGCGCCGGGATCATTCATGATCTGGAATTGGCGCTGGTGGGCAAAACGTCGGAAGAGGTCGAAGCCGGCATTGAGACCGGCAGCTTCGGGATGGCGCGCGACACCGCCGATCTGCTCAACGGCGCCATCGTCCACGGCGCCAAGCAGGGCATCGGCCTGGGTCAGGCGGTGGGCGACCTGATCAGCCACGGCGCGTTCCCCTATAAGAACATGAGTCTCCTGGCCACCGGCATCCGCCTGGGCATTCCGGTCACGGTCCACGTGGCGATCGGCACCGACATCATCCACATGCACCCCAGCGCCGACGGCGCCGCAATCGGCGCCACCTCGATGGCGGACTTCAAACGCCTCACGAGCGTCGTCGCCCACTTGAACGGCGGCGTCTACCTCAACCTCGGCTCCGCCGTCCTGCTACCCGAAGTCTTCCTAAAAGCCCTCACCATCGCCCGCAACCTCGGCCACCGCGTCGTGGACTTCACCACCGTCAACATGGACTTCACCCAGCACTACCGCCCGGTGACGAATGTCGTCCGCCGCCCGACACAATCCGGAGGCCGCGGCTACGCGCTGACCGGCCATCACGAAATCATGTTCCCGCTGTTGGCAGCAGGGGTGATCGAGGCGTTGGGAAAGGGAAAAACTAAAAAGGTTTAGCCGACGCATTCTCTCCCACGTCCGATCCCCATGTGGTACCCGATCGACCTCGTCGACATCCAGAGCCTGCGCCCCTAAACGGCCCCGAAACCCGGGGCCTGTCACCCCTCGGAAGGGGCCACCCCCTTCTCTTGCAACCCCTCCGGGGAAACGGGTACACTTTCGCACCTCGCGATTTCTTGTCGATGACATCTAAACTCAAAACCGTCTCTGAGCTTGTCCCGCTCGCGGCGCAGGCTCGACGTGAAGGGCGCCGCGTCGTCTTCACCAACGGCTGCTTCGACCTGCTGCACGTCGGCCACACCCGGTATTTGGACGAAGCCCGCGCGCTCGGAGATCTTTTGATCGTCGCCATCAACAGCGACGCCTCGGTGGCGGCCCTCAAAGGGCCGGAGCGGCCGTTGGTGCCCGAGGGCGAGCGGGCCGAAGTCTTGGCGGCGCTGGCGGCGGTGGATTATGTGGCCATCTTCGACGCGCCCGATCCCGGCGAGGTTATCGCCGCGGTGCAGCCCGACGTGTTGGTGAAGGGCGGCGATTGGCCGGTGGACCGGATCGTCGGGCGCGAGGTGGTCGAAGCGCGGGGCGGCCGGGTGCTCGCGATTCCATTGGTGGCCGGCGCCTCGACCACGGCGCTGGTCGAGCGCATCGTCGCGCGGCACGCCGCGCGGCCCCACGGGCGTTGACGCCCGTCCCGCCCGTCTCGGATCGCTAACGACCATGTTCACCCCGTTCGCCCTGCCACTTCCCGAGTTGATCGGGGCCGTCCAAAAACCCCAGGCCCGTGTTCAGGTAGGAGGACTGCGGCCGGCGGCCAAAGCCGCCGTCTTGATGGAATTGGCCGAGGCCGCGGTGGGGCCGATGGTGGTCGTCACCGCCTCGCTGGAGACTGCCGACACCCTCGGCCGGGACCTTGAGTTCATCGGCGCCCTCTGCGGCCGGGCCACGGGAGCGCAGGTCATTCCGGACTGGAATCCCTCGTTTCCCCCGCCCATCGATCTGGAAGCGCGCCGGGTCGCCGCGCTGGCGGCCCTCTTGGACGGGTCGGTGGATGTGGCCATTGTGCCGCTCGACGCCCTGAGCGCGCCGCTCGTCGGTCCGGCCGTGTTCCGCTCGTTGACGCGCACTCTGGAGCGCGGTCACACCGTGGGCCGCGAAGCGTTTCTCTCGTTCCTGGTGGAGGCCGGTTATGAGCGCGTGTCCACCGTCACTCTGCCGGGCGAGGTCGCCGTGCGCGGGGGGATCATCGATTGTTTTTCACCGCTCGAAGATGTGCCGCTGCGTATCGAGTTGGACGGCGACGAGATCGCGTCGCTCCGATTCGTCGATCCGCTGACCCAGCGCTCGCAGCGTTCGGTGGAACGCGGGAGACTGGGACCGGCGCCCTCGCGCGTGCATGCGACCGGTGAGGCGACCCTCATCGCGTACCTGTCCCCGGCCACGCTCTTGCTCATCGATGAACCGGAGCTCCTCCCGGTGGGAGATGAATCGGCCGCCGATTCGCCAAGGACGGCGCTGCTGGCGGGGCGACTCTCCCCTCACCCCGCCGATCCGGTGCTCGAACGCGTGGTCACGTTACGCTCACTCGCGCAGATCCCGCCTTCCGGCTGGACGGATGTGCCGGCTCCTCATGCCTCGCCGCAGAGTCTCGGATTCGGCGCGCAAGGGGTTCCCGCGGCCTCGGCGCTGCAACGCGTCGAGCGCTGGCGGCAAACCTGCCTGGTCCTCGTCGTCTGCCACAGTCGCGAGCAGGCCATGAGGCTCAAGGCCTTGGCGGTTGAACACGGGGTGCCCGCCGCCGACCTGCCGGCGGATGCATCGGCGCCGCGGCCCCAACCTCCCGCGCCGGTGTTCGTGACGACCGGGGATCTCTCCGCCGGCCTTCACGATCCCGCCTCGCGCGTGCTCTTGCTCACCGAAGAGGAGTTGCTGGGCAAAGAACGTCTGTACCGTCCCTCCCGCCGCGCCCGCCTGACGCCGTTTCTCTCCTCCATCGACGAATTGCGGCCCGGCGACCTCGCCGTCCACACCGACTATGGCATCGGACGGTACGAGGGGCTCACGCGCCAGACGATGGGCGGGGCCGAGAGTGAGTTCCTGATCCTGCGCTATCTCGGCGGCGACAAAATCTATGTGCCGCTGGACCGCCTGGACCTGGTCCAGAAGTACTCGGGGGTCGAGGGCAAGACGGCCCGGATGGAGGCCCTGGGCGGCACCGGCTGGATCAAGACCAAGCAGAAAGTCCGGCGCGAAGTGCAGCGCATGGCGACCGATCTGCTTGAGTTGTACGCCCAGCGCGAACTGGCCGTGGGGCACGCGTTCTCGCCCGACGGCCCCGAGAGCCGGGAATTCGTCGCCGGATTCGCCTACGAGGAGACGCCGGACCAGGCCCGCGCGATCGAGGAGGTCACCGCCGACATGGAACGGCCGCGCCCGATGGACCGCCTGATCTGCGGCGACGTGGGCTATGGCAAAACCGAGGTCGCGATGCGGGCGGCCTTTAAAGCAGTGATGGATCACAAGCAGGTGGCAGTGCTGGTCCCCACCACGCTGCTGGCCCAGCAACACGGCGTCACGTTCACGAAGCGGTTTGCGCCCTTTCCGGTGCGCGTAGAGGTGATGAGCCGGTTTCGGTCGGCCGTCGAGCAGCGGGCCGTGGTCGCCGCGCTGGCCGACGGCCGGGTGGACATCGTCATCGGCACCCACCGGCTTCTCCAAAAAGACATCGTGTTCCGCGATCTGGGGCTGGTGGTGGTGGACGAGGAGCAGCGCTTCGGCGTGCGGCACAAGGAGCGATTCAAAGAACTCCGCAAGAGTGTGGATGTCCTCACGCTCACCGCCACGCCGATCCCGCGCACGCTGCAAATGTCGTTTGCCGGCGCGCGCGATTTGTCGCTGATTGAAACCGCCCCCGCCGACCGGCTGGCCATCCGGACGACCCTGGCGCCGTTCGATCCGACGATCATTCAACAGGCGATCCGGCGCGAGTTGGCGCGCGGCGGACAGATCTTTTTCGTACACAACCGCGTGCTCGACATCGAACGCATCGCCGAACGGATCAGGGAGCTGGTCCCCGAAGTCCGTATGGTGGTGGGCCACGGCCAACTCCGTGAGCACCAACTCGAACGCGTCATGGCCGCGTTTCTGGCCGGCGAAGCGGACCTGTTGCTGTCGACGACTATTATCGAATCGGGCCTCGACATCCCGTCGGCCAATACGATCCTCATCAATCGGGCGGATCAATTCGGTCTCGCCGAGCTCTACCAATTGCGCGGGCGGGTGGGTCGATCGGGACGACAAGCCTACACCGTGCTGCTAATTCCCCCGTCGGCCTCGCTGTCGGAAGAAGCCCACCGCCGCCTGGAAGCGCTGCAGGAGTTCACCGAATTGGGGTCCGGCTTCAAGATCGCGGCGCGCGATCTTGAAATCCGCGGCGCGGGCAACCTGCTCGGCGCGGAGCAGTCCGGCCACATCGCCTCGGTGGGATTCGACCTCTACCTGAAGATGATCCAGGAGGCGGTCGAGACCCTGCGCGGCGCCGAACCGGATCCCGTCGTCGAGCCGTCATTGACGCTGCCGGTCTCGGCCTTCATCCCCGAAACGTATCTGGCCGACGCCTACCATCGTCTGGCGTTCTACAAACGCCTGTCCTCGGCCGAGACACCGGAGGCCCTGGCCGCGCTGCGGGTCGAATTGGGCGATCGATTCGGTCCGCCCCCCCGGGAGGCCAATCATCTTTTCGACGTGATGGCGCTCAAGCAACTCGCACGCCGGCTCGCCGTCTCCAAGCTCGAAGTCGGGGGAGGGAAAATCGTCATCGCCACGTCGCCCCGCAGTCCCCTGTCCCCTCACCTGGTGGATGCGCTGCTCCACGCGTATCCCCGCACCATCCGGTTTCTCTCGGAGTATGCGTTTCTGGTCACGCATCAGGCCGAGGCGTGGCCCGACACCTACGCTCGCCTGATGGACCTCTTGCAACGCCTCGGCGCTTGTGATACACAAGACGCGGCGCGCCCTTCATGACCGTCCCGACCACCCGTGCATTCGCGCATCTGTCCCGCGCCCTCGTTGTGCTCCTCGTGATGTGCACCCCCGGCGTGGGCGCGGCCCCGGCCGAGGACCTCGGCGGCG
>JBDSOK010000154.1:0-5944 GCA_039914845.1 Nitrospiria bacterium
GCCGAACGGTGTCGGCGAGATTCCCGAAGGAGATTCCCAGCGCTCCGCCTCGTCCCGGTCCGACGTTGGCCGGCAGATTCACCGCGAACGGTCCCCCGCTCAAACCGATCCCGCCGGTCAGCGCCGATGCGAAGGTGTCGGTCGATTTCGCCTTCGTCGCTCCACCATGGATGGTCGTCAGCCGGGTCCCACTCTGCGTGGTGGACATGCCGCCCCACTGGACGCCGAGTTCACGAGCAAAGTTTGTCGTCGCCTCGACGATTCGCGCTTCGATCATGACTTGGGGCGTCCGCAAGTCGAGCTGTCGAACCGTCTGCGCGATCCACTCGACGCTGGCAACGCCATCCCGGACGATTAACGTATTGGTTCGTACATCGACCGTCAAACTGCCCTTTTTGGTCAGGAGGCTTTTGATCCCGTCTCCCAGCTCTTTCGCGTTGGCGTATTGAATCGGCAGCATGCGGGTGATGAGTTGACCGTCGCCGGCATCGGCCGCGGATTTCATGATCCTGGTGATAGGACCTTCCTCGACTTTCACCAGGCCGGCCATTTTTAAGATCGCGTCCATTCCCTCGGCCAGGGTCACCTGCTGAAAGCTCAACGTGAGCTTCCCGGTCACATCCTCGCCGATCGCGAGATTGATCCCGCGCTCCTGCCCGATCGCTCGGAGCACATCCCGCACCTCGGCCTCGCGGAACTCCATCGAGAAACGCTCTGCCGATCCCGGCATTCGCTGAAGCGCAAAATCGCCCCGATTGTCGGCCGCCAGAGAACACGGCGATTCGGCGATAACCACCAGGGCAAGAATTCCCCCTATCCACAGCGTCTTTTTCATGATCTTTTCTCCACCGCCTTACGGTGCGGTAAACGTGCGAATGATGAGCCGACGAGTCTGTTGCCCCCGTTGAAGGATCACCGCTCGGGGTGTAATTTCGAGCACACGCTCCGTTCCAATCTGATCCCCGATCCGAACAAGCCGGTTGCCCACAATCGCCACCATCCCGGTCGGACCCGCAATGATCCCCTGGAGTTCATTCGAATGCGCAACCGAAGGACTCTCGGAACCACCGGAGGGCTGCGGCGGAGAACCGCCAAAAGGGTCCTTTCCCCAGGACTTCGACCCCTGCCCACCGAAGGCGGCGACCTCGGACCCATCAGCGATCGGACCTCCCCACCCCGGCTTCACGTCGTACGCCGCACCGCCTCCCAACAACAGCGCCACGAGTGCAACTCGGGCGGTTCGGCGATTCAACGGGCCTCCTTATCGCCGGGAGCCGCCGCAAGACCGGAGACGACTTGGGACGTCTGTATCGTAAATCGGGCTGAGACCGACGGGCCCGTATTCGGATTCCGCATGAGGTGAATGTCCGTGATGGTCAGAGCCCAGGGAGAACTCTCCAACTCATCCAAATACGCACCCAGTACGCGCAGCGGCGCGTTCACCTCGATGGCCACCGCCGTGCCGGCCTGGCTCGGGACCGGTCGCACCGCGACCATTTGGACGTTGTCCTCGCGTTCAATGCCGGTCAGGCCCCGCATGAGTGAAGAAAACCGGTGGTCGGCGGTCGGACCAACGCCGAGCCGCTCAGCCTCGGCCTCCGCCTCGAGGTGCTGTACCCCTAAACGAGCCAGGTCTCCCGTCAAATCTCCGATTGCGGCGTCAAGCACCATTCGCTCGGCCTCCAGAGTTTTCACCCGCCGGGCCGAGGGCACGTCGAGGATGAGACCGCCAAACACGATCACGGCCGCCATCACCGTGGCTCCCACCAATTGCTCCCGGCGAGTCGGACGAAATCGTCCGATCCATTGACGCCATCCGCTCATGCGGTCCGTCTCGGGTCTGTGGGCAGCAACGCCCGCCGGAGGCCGCAACGGATTTCAAACCCGACTCGCGCCGTACCCAGTCCCGCCTCACGCTGGGTATAGACCAACTCGGGTCGAGCGAAGCGGGTGGCCGTCTCGAGGTGAGCCAGGAGTTCGGCTACTACTCGTTGGGAAACGGCCGTCCCCAGGATACGCAACGGCATGTCGCCGGCGAGCGTGTCACCGGTCTCGCCTTGCGTTTCCAATTGAGTCAGCCAGACACCGGAAGGGACGACCAGGCTCAGTTCACGAAACGTCTCACCCCAGACGATCTCCTCCGCTCGGGCCAGCTCAATGAGGCGCTGTGCGTTTTGGGCTTGTAAGTCGGCGAGGACCTGACGGGCCGTGCTCCCCTCCTGCATAAGACGGTCTCGCGTCGCCCGCATCTCGACGACCTGAGGGTCGAGGCGTTCCGCGGCCCGTACATGAATCCCCCACACTAGGAGCGGAACCATCAAAGCCGCCCCCGTCAGAGCGGCCAAACCCCAGACGGGGGGCGGAGGCTGGGCGGCCAACCAGAGGTCTTCGATCAGATTAATCTGGCGCTTCATCCGTGTCCCCGGAGCGCGAGCCCGACACTGGAGACGAACCGAGGAGCGAGGTCATCGAGATTGAGACGCGTCTCGCGGCAATCCATCCCTTCGAACGGATTGAACACGGCCACCTTCGCATCAAAAAATGACGAAATATACTCGATAAAACCCGCGGTAAGCGGGGTCCCGCCCGCCAACCAAAGATTCGTCAGCGCCCCATCGTGCGATTGCGCCCGGTAATAGTCGATCGACCGCTGGATTTCAACCACCAAGCGGTCCACCTCGGGGGCGAGCACTTCAAGAACCTTGGGCTTGCCCGAGAGGCCTTGTTCCCGTTTGATGGTCTCGGCCTCCGTCATGTCGATGCCGAACTTCGTCGCCAGGCTTTGCGTGAGAAGGTCTCCGCCGAGCGGAATACTTCGCGTAAAACGCAACATTCCTTGCTTGGCGATATTGATGTCCATGCGCCCCGCGCCGATATCCACATACGCGACAAACCCAGATCCCGTCTGATCGCGACCCAAGCGCCGCGCGGCGTAATAGAACGCCAGGGGGTTGATCTCCATCGCCTTAACCGGAAACCCCGCCTGTCGATAGAACTCGAACTCCCACTCGACGGCGGCTCGTTCCGCCGCAATCAAGGTAATCGGCATGGTCGTGCCGCCGCCCTCTTTTTTGGTGACGGAACCGGCGAGATAATCGACGATCAAGTCCTCAACAGGCATCGACGTGGCCTTTTTCGCTTCCCAGCGCAGCGCCTCGCGCAATTCCCGTTTCGGGATGCGCGGCAGATCGAGGTGCCGGAGCACCGCGGGCCGGCTCTGCAAGCCCACCGCGACAGGCTGGCCGTCCAGCCACGAGCACCCGGCCGCCGCCTGAACCGCCTGGGTGCTGGGCCACTTCTCATCGGACCTGGGCTCGGGGGTCAATTCCCGAATTTCGGCGTGGAGTACCTTCCACCCGTTGCCCTGGGGCGCCAACTGCACGAGCTTGACCGCGCTGCGCCCCAAATCGCAGCCCACGATTGAGCGTTTGCTGCGAAAGAATCTCACGCCGCCTCCCGCCCGCTGGCTCGGGAAGGCCCAGGCACGACTCTTCCCAACTCTTCCAAGGCTTTCCGGTGCGCGACCTTGTGCTTGAACCCCTTCTTCAAAAATTTCCAGATCGCCCCGACCAGCGCCACATCAGCCTCCGAAAATTCCCGAGCCTCAAGATCCCCCATAGGGATCCGTTTCGGCAACACATATCCCTTCTGCTCAAGGTAGTAGAGCTTGTGGCGGGGAATGTCGATGCGCTGGAGCAGTTCGTTGGTTTTCATGGGTCGTATTGTAAATCCATTTTTCTACGCTGAGGCCAAGTCTAGCGGGGGATGTGCGGCTGTCAAGCATGGTTGCGCCTACCTACGGGTTCGCGGAAGAGATCAGGCGTTGGATCGATCGAATTGTGAATGGGAAGGTCGGGACAGACCATGAGCCAAAAACAAATGCGCAGAAACTCAAAAAAGTTCTTGGAAATCCATCCGCTCAACCGGGCCCATTGCCCAATAGAGGATTTGGCGGGACACCCCGTCAGTCGCCGTCCATTTGAGTGTGAAGCCGTCGGCATCAAGCGATGAGAGATTAGCCTGGGCCAAAAGCGCTACAGGCCCATCCACGGTTGAAACCGCTGTCCCCCTGGCAATAGTGATCACATTTGCGGTGTCCGTATACATATTGGCGTCGGACCTATCGGGAGCAGTGGTGTTGTCGCTTCGGTCCTGAAACCAAATGCTCCCGCTGGTTGTCGCAGACTGCGCAGCCCCAAGCGAAATGCCGCCGGACGGCGCGTTTGCTGGAGGGATCGGCTGTATCGCCGCATTAGCTACAAGACCGAAACTCGCCAGCATGAGTTGTTCTGAACGGAAACCGAGCCCATTGACAATCTGATTACCGATGGCGTTCGGTTGATTAAACGTTCCAACGCGATGCCGTCCTCCTCGCATGGCGAGGAAGAACACCGGGGTATTGTTGGTTGCCGGTGGATCTACCCTGTTAAGGGTAAACCCGTTCACGTTAAATGACGTCACATCCACTATCGCGTCCTGACTAGGAGGACTAGTGGTTGGATCGAGGATCAGGATGGATGAGTTGGCATTAACCCGCTGTTGCCATCGCTTGTCCGTATTAGGACCAGAATTGTCGCGCCCCGTATACACTAGAGCCCCTTCTTCAGTTGAACTCGAAGCGAATCCAACGCCGAGTTCACCATTCCGCAACTCGGAATCTAGAGCCCCGGTAAAACCCCATAGGAACATAACGAAATCTGGCTGAAATGCCGGGGCAAGGTTGACCGTCTGTGCTCCGGCAACATTCGCAAGATCGATTGTCCCGGCAAATGCATTGGTGATTCCTGGACCAAAGGCAATGTACTGGATTCGATACGGGCTGGCATCGCTGGTCGTCCAGTTGAGTGTAAAGCCAGTCGGGTCGAAGGAAACGAGTTGGGCTTCGGCGACCAGGATGGGGGGACCGCCCCCTGACTCAATGATGATGACGCGGCTCTCGGAACGGCGCCGCCCATTGTCAGACTTGCCCTGCCCGTCGAGCGCTGTCAGTGAGGCAGCGCGTTGGTTCGCTGGCCCGGTCGCAAAACCGACTCCTGCACCTATATGCCGTTCAAACACCCCTGTTGCGGTCTGATACGTCCAAAAAAAGATGACCGCGACAGGCTGGAACCCAACGGTGTTGATCACCTGATTGCCGACCCCATTGCGCTTTGTGAAGGAATCTTGTCGAACCGCCACCCGACCATCCACCACTTCAACGACCCGCTGCGCATTGCCTGCGACAGTAGGCAACGCCACGGTACCCGTAGACTGGATCGTGCATTGGTTCTGGGAAACCGGGAGATTGATTGCATGGGCTGCTGCAGCCGTGCCGGCTGCGCCGCGCTGGACGCCGGTGAACGTGTTGCCGGCGATGCCGGCGTATTTCATCTCCTCCGATTCGATCCGCAGACGCCCCCGCGGGGCATAGCCTGCGGTTGATACAACGGGGATCGTCGTGACGGCGTTCGTAATCGCGCCCGTCAGCGTGGTCGATGCCGGGTTATATTGCGTGCTTGCGGTCGTAAAGGTCCCTGGGTTGAGTGGAACTCCCACATAATCGAGCTGGTCGCAGGGCGTGCCGGCTTTGGCGGCGTAGAGCGCCCGCTCGATCCCTGCTTCGGCAATGAACAGCGCGTTGGTCGACGCCAACTCATTGACGGAAGAAAAATTCTGGGTGCTGACTAGCGAGACGATAATCAACCCGAAAAAGCCGACCACAACGATCAGAAAGATCGCACCGAGCAGCGATGCCCCACTTTGGGATCCGCGCGGAGCGGTCATCGGAAGCTCCGCGGGTGCGCGCGCACACGGAACGCCTGCGATTCCTGACCGTTCGCGACCGTCAGATCGACTTGGACCGACCAGAGTTCGGTCGCCGTGGCAGGCGACGTCCCATCCGGCTTGAAGTAGTCGAACGCGAGCGTCGCGGTGGGCGCAACCGCCAAGGGAACGCCATTCCGGG
>JBDSOK010000151.1:0-3300 GCA_039914845.1 Nitrospiria bacterium
GAGTCAACGGCTTATGATGCGATCGACTCCGGAATTTGAATTGAACGCGTTACCGTTGTCTTTCAAGTTATCAACGGGAAGTGTTTAGACCAGCGAATTGTGCTCACTTTGTGCTCAACGCAAATCACTCTCCAGCCTATTTGGGCCTATTCCAGCCAAAGTTTGCTGAACGCCAGTCTCCTTGCTGGAGTTGGATTTCGTGAGTTGGAGTGAGGTGGAGCAGGGCGTGTCTCACCGAGTGAGAGGCAAGCGCTCTTCCGCCGACTAAATCGCCCGCTCCGCCCGGGTTTTCAGAACGCCCCCTGGCCCCGATGCGAGCCGCTCGGCGGCCGCAGCCACGGAGACCGGGCGGTAACGGATCGGGCTCGTTACGCCTGGCGGTAGATGTAGATCCCCATCAGGACGCCGATCACGCTCAAGAGGTTGAGTTTGAGCGCCGCGCCGAAGGTGATCGTGATCAGGTAGAGGTCGATCGTGATGGGGGACGTGATGCCGAGCGTCAGGTTTTCTAAGAACAGGGTGCTGATCGGGCCGCTGGGGGCGATCGCCCGCAAAATCTGGGCGACCAACCCGCCGAACAGGCCGCCCACGACGACAAAGAAAATCAAGAGCCAAGGCGTCTTGCGAACTATTGCCACTCGGGATATCCCTCCGATCGCGTGAGAAGCAAACCGTGCGACAGTACCGTGTTCGGGAAGGCCTTGTCAAGATTGCGGGAAGCGGGCCGCCCCTCGCGAGACCGCGCGTTGCATTGATTTGAGGCCCGCAGAATGCTACCATGAGCGCCTTCGTGGGACGGTTGGGAGACCTCATGCGGTCGGTCATCATCTTAGGCTCGGGGCCTGCGGGACTCACCGCTGCGCTGTACGCGGCGCGGGCAAATCTTCGGCCGATGCTCATCGAGGGCGTTCAAGCCGGGGGACAACTGACCATCACCACCGACGTCGAGAATTACCCCGGATTTCCCAAAGGGATCATGGGCCCGCAATTGATTCAAGACATGCGGACCCAGGCCGAACGGTTCGGCACGGAATTCGTCCGGGGCGACGTGACGAAGGTGGACCTGGCGGGCCCGCCGTTTCGTCTCTGGGTGGAAGGAGAAACCGAGCATTCCTGCGAAGCCCTCATCATTGCGACCGGGGCATCGGCCAAGCTCTTGGGGCTGGAGTCCGAGCGACGCCTGATGGGCCGGGGGGTGTCGGCCTGCGCGACGTGCGACGGATTTTTTTTCAAGGAACGACGGGTCATCGTCGTGGGCGGCGGCGATACCGCCATGGAGGAGGCCACCTTCCTGACGAAGTTCGCCTCTCAGGTGACGGTGGTGCACCGCCGTGATCGGCTGCGGGCCTCCAAAGTCATGCAAGACCGCGCCGGACGGAACCCGAAAATCGATTTTGTCTGGAACACCGCCGTCGAAGAGATTCTGGGCGATGAGCGCATGGACGGGGTTCGATTGCGCGATCTGAACACTCAGCGTGTGAGTGACCGGGCGGCCGAGGGCCTGTTCGTGGCGATCGGCCACCAGCCGAATACCCAACTGTTCCAGGGCCAACTGGCCATGAACGATGTGGGCTATCTCATCACCACGCAGGGCACGCGGACGAGTGTTCCGGGGGTGTTTGCCGCGGGCGACGTTCAGGATCCGATCTATCGCCAAGCGGTGACCGCCGCGGGAACGGGATGTATGGCGGCGATCGACGCCGAACGGTATCTGGAAAGCCGGCACGGCTGACCGGCCGTCCCCGAGACGGGGACCCCGGATACGACAAGAGGAGGTCTATGGCGGACGTCAAAGCTCTCTCCACCTTGGCGCGTTTTGCTTCGGAGAAAATGCAGAAGGTCTCGCTCTTCGAAACGCCCCGTCTGTTCTGCGATCTCTACTGTTTAGAACCGGGCCAATCCCAGAAGGCCCATAGTCATGGGGAGGCCGACAAGGTCTATCTCGTCCTGGAAGGTCTGGCGCAGATTCAAGTTGACGCTCGCCGGGTGGACGTGGGACCGCACCAGGCGGTATTAGCCCCATCAGGGTCCGATCACGGGGTGACGAATCCCGGCCCCGGCCGTCTGGTCCTGTATGTGATCATGGCCCCCGGTCCTGCCGGGACAGGGTCCTCGACGCCGCGCGAGCGCGATCAGCGGCATGATCACGGGCACGACCATCGGCATTGATCCGATCCCAGGCGACCGCCCGACAATCCCCATTACTCGAACAAGGAGGTTCGATGAAGGTACAGCAGCGCGACGTCTTTCGCTCGGTAGCGATAATTCCCTCCCTCATCGGCACCACCATGGCGATGTGGATCTTCGCTTCAGCGATCGTATGGGGTGCCCAGGACCCGCTGGCCGAAGGGAAAGCGCTCGAGTCCCAGCGGAAATTCGATCGGGCGGCGGAAGTCTACCGGTCGGCCATCGAGGCCTCGCCCGCCGCGGCCGAGCTACGCTATCGGTTGGCGGTCGTCGCCCGGGCTCTCGGCCGGTCCGACGAGGCGATCGAAGCGGCGCAGAAAGCGCTCGATCTCAAACCGTCCTACGGCGACGCGTCGGTCTTGTTGGGGGAATTGTATGAGGAACAGGAGCGGTGGAGTGATGCCGTCACCGCCTACGCCGGAGCGGTCAATTCCGGATTAAAGACCGCCGAGATATACAGCCACCTCGGACGGGCCTACCGTCATACCCGGCAATACGACCAGGCGTTGGAGGTGTACCGCCAGGCTCTCGCGAAGGAGGCGGGCAATGTCGCCACGCGGTACGATCTGGCCGCGACGCTCGCGGAGATGGGCCGCGAAGATGATGCCCTGCGGGAATATGACCGAGTCCTGGCCCAAGCTCCCGCCTTCTACATGGCCCATTTTCAGAAGGGAGTCTTGTACAAAAAGCAGGACAAGCTCGATCCCGCCGAGGCGGAGTTGACCGCCGCGCTGACCGCCAACCCCGAGCTGGCATCCGCGTTTTTTGAATTGGGACAGGTGTATGCACGGATGGGAAAACCGGGGGCCGCGGCGGCCGCGTATCGCGAAGTGGCTCAACTCAATCCGTACGTCGGCAACGTCAACACTCGTCTCGGCGAACTCGCTTTGGCCGAGGGCAAACTCGATACCGCGATCGCCTATTTCAAGCGCGGGCTGGAGCGGGACAGCGAGCAGTTCATGATCTATTTTCATCTCGCCAACGCGTATCAAAAGCGAGGCGACTTAAAAGAATCGGTGGAAGCCTATCGCCAAGTCATCAAATTGTTTCCCGTGCTGTTCGACGCCCGATACAATTTGGGAGTGGTGTATAGCCGTCTGGGACATCTTCAAG
>JBDSOK010000175.1:0-4926 GCA_039914845.1 Nitrospiria bacterium
TTCACTCAAGGAGGAGCCGATGAAACATCTCATGTCCATGGGGGCCGCGGTGCTCTTCGTGGGCGGTCTGGGAACTCTCTCGATTGCTGACGAGGGTCACAAAATGGGAAAAGGCACGGCCGGCATGTCCAAGGAACAGCAAATCAAGCTGGCCTTGAGTGCCGGGCCCGATCACATCGTCAAAGACGCGACGGTCATGGTGATCGAAGGGAAGCAACTGGTCGAACTGAAGCCGGGGAACGGCGCCATAACGTGTATCCCGTGGCTGGAGAACAATCCGGAACCGGATCCGGTCTGTATGGATCAAGCGTCGACGCAGTGGGTCAAAGATTTTCTCAACGGACTGCCCAAGCCCACGAATACCGAACCAGGGATCGCGTACATGGGACGCGGCGGCTACCACTGGGAAAAGGACGGAAAGGTCGTCATGGACGGGCAGGGAGCCAAACGGGTCAAAGAGCCGCCCCATTGGATGCTCATTTGGCCATTTGACGCGAACGCGGTGGGCTTTCCTGTGGTCCCCACCCCCGGGGGGGCGTATATGATGTTCGAGGGCACCCCGTACGCTCATATGATGATCTACCAAGATCCCCATAAATTAAAATAACCGAGCGTGTCCACGGGAGGGTCCTACATTGGGACTCTCCCGTTTTCGGGTGTCCATCGCCAGGCCGTTTACATCCGAATCTCTTCCGAGAACCGCACTTCCGATTCGTCGTCGATCTCTTCCAAGCAGGTAAAACAGGTGAACGGAAATTCCGGCAGCGCGATCGTCAGGCGCTCCGCCGCCGCCGAATCCACCTCGACTGCCGGCGAGTTGCACTCTCTATGGATTAACGTCAGCATCGTGGGCTCCTCGTCTCGGGACAGTATACGCTCCGAGAACCTCAGCATGCACTCGGAGAGACGAGTGGTCCGTTCCCCCGTGGCCAAGATCGCCACGATCCGCAGCTCCAACCGTGGCGGTCACGGAGCTCGAATATTGCCTCGGACGCATGCGGCGTCGTATAGTGACGGAGCTTCACGATGCCAAACCAGTCGCTGAAAATCCTCGCCATTGCGGCGTTGTACGTCCTCACCGCCAAACTCGGCCTCTTGCTCGCCATCCCGCCGGGAGTCGCCACCGTGGTCTGGCCGCCCTCGGGCATCGCGTTGGCGGGAGTGTTGGGCTGGGGCTGGCGGATGTGGCCGGGAATCTGGCTCGGCTCGTTCGTGGTCAACGTAGGCACGGTATACGATCCGTCCGCAGCGGCCGCCTCGGTGGCCATCATGGCCGCGATCGCGACCGGATCGACCCTCCAAGCCCTGGTCGGCGCGTTCGCGGTGCGCCGCGTGCTCGGGACGATTCATCCGTTCGACAGAGCCAAAGATGTGGCGATGTTCGTGGGCTTGGCGACCGCCGGCGCGCTCATCGCGTCAACCATTGGCACCACCAGCCTGGCCGTCGGAGAACGCATCATGTGGTCGGCGTATCCGGCAACCTGGTTAACATGGTGGATGGGAGACACGCTCGGGATCCTCCTCTTGGCTCCCCTCGCCTTGACCTGGAAGCGAGAGATTCACGTCTTGCGTGAGCCGCAGCGCCTCGTGGAAGCCCTGTTGCTCATGACGCTGATCGGGATCGTGGGGCTCATCGCGTTAGGCCCCGTCTCGCTCGTCGGCCTGGCGCCCTATCCGCCCTTCCCGCTCATTCCGCTGATCATGTGGGCGGCGTTTCGTTTCGGACATACCGGCGTGGCGATCGCCATGTTGCTGGTGTCCGGTATCGCGATCGAAGGCGTCATTGATCACGTGGGACCGTTCATCCAACCGACGCTGACCGCATCGCTCTTGATGGCTCAAGCCTTTGTCGGTGTGATCGGCACCACGGGCTTCGTGTTGACCGCGGCGTTGAACGAGCGCACGCAAGCGGAACGCGAACGTCAACGACTGACCATGGAAATCCAGAAGGCGGCCAAACTGGAGTCCCTCGGGATGTTGGCAGCCGGTATCGCTCACGACTTTAACAACCTGCTGACCGCCGTCGTCGGCAACCTCTATCTCGTCAAGCGATCGTTGGATCCGGCCGCCGAGGAAGGCCGGCGGCTGGCCGAGGCCGAACACATCTGTTTGCGCGCCCAGACCCTGACGAAACAGCTCTTAACGTTCGCCAAGGGCGGGACGCCGGTCAAGGAGACGGTGTCTTTGGGCGATCTCTTGGTGCGATGGGTGGGCTTCGCCCTCGGCGGATCGAATATCCGAGCCGACTATGCGATTCAGCCCGATCTCTCCCCGGTTGACGCGGACGAAGGGCAGCTGAGCCAGGTGATCAACAATCTGGTGATGAACGCGAAAGACGTGATGCCGCAAGGAGGACATCTTGCGATCCGCGCCGACAACGTCACGCTCCGGTCCGACGGTCCGCTCCCTCTACCGGCCGGACGGTACGTTCAAGTCGCGGTTCATGATCAAGGGCCGGGAATCCCCGCCGCTGATCTCCCGAAGATTTTCGATCCGTTTTTTACGACCAAACCCCGCGGTACCGGGCTCGGACTCACCACCTCGTACGCCATCGTCAAAAAACATGACGGCTATCTCGCGGCGGAATCCACACCGGGACAGGGCAGCACCTTTTTGATGTACTTGCCCGCCTCGCGGCGGACCATTACAAGGCCGTCGACCGCCGTGGCGCGCCCGGCCACGGCCGGGGCGAAGATTCTGTTTATGGATGACGAACCCCCGATTCGCGATTTCGTCGGGGCGCTGTTACAGCAGGCCGGCTGCGACGCCGTCTGTGTCGGCGACGGCGGCAAAGCGGTCGAACAATATCAGACGGCGCTGCGCCAAGGTCGGCCGTTCGACGTCGTCATTCTCGACCTGACCGTGCCCGGCGCCATGGGCGGGCAGGAAACCATCAAGCGGCTTCTCGAAATCGATCCCCGGGCCGCCGCCATCGTCTCCAGCGGCTACTCCAACGACCCGGTGGTTGCCGAGTTTGGTGCTCACGGTTTTATCGGCCGCCTCACGAAGCCGTACGACCCGGACGATCTCATGAGGCTCGTGTCTGAAATCATGCGAAAAAAGACCGAGTCCGTTCGCGCGTGACCGTCCCGTACACACTCGGGCGCCGACGGGACGGCACTCAGAAGCCTTTTCTGGTTCGGCCCTGTCCGATGAAGGCATCGACCATCGTGTGGCGCTCGTGTAGCCACGGGGCGCGAGGGACGTGAATCCACTGGTCGGCGAGCGGCCATTCGCGGCACGGAGGGATGTTGCTGGGGCGCGATGCGGGGCTGATCTTGCGGATGGGGCGGATGAACGAGGCTGAGCGGGCGCAGATTGACCAGTTGCTCGGGCTAAAGTCAAGAAGCCAAGCCTGACCCCGATGGGTGCCTCGATGTCGCTGAGTCGATTGTTCGGCGATCTTCTGTCACCATCGCGGGCTGTCAGATGGTGATCGCAACCCCCGCAGCGCTGGCCACGTTGAGCCGGCTGATCGCCGAGCATCCCGAAGATCCGGTGGTGCGCTTGACGATCATCGACCGGGACGACGATCGGATCGTCTTCGCCATCACGCTTGAATCCGTCGCTCGGCCGGATGACGTCGTCCAAGAAGTGAGCGGCCTGACGATCGCGACCGAAGCCCGCAGCGCGGCGCGGATGGACGGGGTGACGCTGGATTACCGGGAGCCGGGCGGGTTTCGATTCGTCCATCCCGATCCGCCGCCTCCGAAAGAGGAGGCCACGTTCCGCTAGCGGCTCACATCCGAATCTCCTCTGAGAACCGCAATTCCGATTTACTGTCGATTTCTTCCAAACACGTAAAGCAGGTAAACGGAAACTCCGGCACGGCAATCGTGAGACGCCCTGCAGCGATCGAGTCCACCTCGACTGCGAGGTGCACTCTCTAGGAATCAACGTCAGCATCGGGGCTTCTCGGTGCTGGGACAGCATACATCTGCACCATCTTGGGGGAACGGAAATTAGGGAACGGGGATGTCTGGATGTGGAATCGGTTCGCCGCCGAGATCATCAGGCCAATCGAACGTATATGTCGGAAAGGAGCTCCACAGGCATATGGCATCGAAGCCGAGGATCAAAAAATCATTGTTTACTACGTGCATCATGCGCTCGGGCGCACAGGTGACCGGTTGCGATGCAATCCTTTGAAAGGTGGCGGCGTCATATTGAATGATGTGCCCGTCGGTCGCAAAGAACCCGTCGTATGCGCCGACCAATAGGGCCCCCCCGCTGCCGAAACTCGGTATTCCGGGAGAGACCGTTCCGAGAAGGTCGAGCGTGTCACGACGTCGAACTTCGCCGCTTCCCAGGTAGATCGCATGTTCGTCAAGAGCGGTTTGCCTCCGGTCGGTCCCCTGAGTGGACGACCACAGCGAGACTGGCCGCGGCGCATCGGGGAGTGTCAGATCAAACGCGGAAAGAAGCCGGCTCATGGCTTCAACCACGTAGAGCCTCTGACCGTCCGAGCTGAGCAGAAGTGTGGAAGCAGAGGCGACCGTGGGCCATGCCAGAGAGGTTCCTCCTCCCTCGGGGGTGATGATGCGAATCGACCGAGAGCCAGACCCCGAGCGGCTAGTCACATACAGGCGCTCGTTCGCCACTCCGATGTCAAAGGGGGCGGCAAACCCCGACGAATCGGGAGACAGCGTCAGATAACTAAGGGTGAGGTTGTCAAGATTGGCGACCCCGATCATTCCCTCGTGGAGCGCCACGAAGAGGCTCGTACCGTCGGTACTGAGCGCCAAGCCATACGGTGTCCCCTGCACCTCAATTTCCTGCTGGGTGAATGTGGCGAGATCCAGCACGGCGACCGACTGGCGAGTCGGCATGGAGATATAGGCCGCGTTGCGGCCGCGATCGATTGTCAGATCAAATCCCACCCCGGGCAGCCACGTCCGGACGGGGCGGACAATCGTAAGTATCCCC
>JBDSOK010000205.1:0-4094 GCA_039914845.1 Nitrospiria bacterium
ACCGGGATCGGGAGAAGATTCATAATGCCCAATTGCAGACTGATGAACGCCACCAGACGGATGACATCCGAAAATCCCGAATCGGCCGCTTCGCCCGTCACCTGCGCAATCATGATCGGGCCGCCCAGCGCCTTAATCGACAGGTTGCCGGTGAAGAGTTGGCCCAGGACCTCGAACGTGAGGCGGGTCAACTCCCACATTTTCTGGGTGCCCTTCACGATCGCCTCGGTGAAGCCGTACCGGCGCTCGATCATCGGCTCTTTGCCGCCCACGCCGATGATCCATCGGGTGGAGACATCGTCCAACGCGGGCGTGAGTTCCACCACGCGCTCCGCGCCGTCCCGGTGATACCCCACGGTCAGCGGCCGGCCTTTGTTGGCCTGGATGGCCTCCGACATTTCATACCAGTTCCGGATGGCGGCGCCGTTGAGCGAGGTAATTTCATCGCCCGGCTCCAGGCCCGCGACCGCCGCGGGTTTGCCGGGGCTGACGGCCCCGACGATCGCGGCCTTTTCCGGCAGAAGCCCCAACGAGACGGCGCCCTTGTCGAATTGCGACGGCACGGCCAGGCCGATGGTGCGCCGCTCGCCGTTCCGCTCCACCAGCACATCGACCGTCGCCTCCGGGCGGGTCGAGAACCGGGTCACGGCCTGCTCCCACGTCGCGACCGGCACCCCGTCGATCGAGATCAGATGATCGCCGACCGCGAAACCGGCCGTGCGGGCCGGGGACGGGTCCTGAATCCATCCCACCACCGGCTTCTGCTCCAAAAACGCCGGGAACTGGGCGCCGATCATAAAGACAACCGGCATCAGGATGAACGCAATGAGAATATTCATCGCCGGACCCGCCAAGACGATGCGCGTCCGCTCGCCCAAGGTTCGGGACGAAAACTCGTCGGGACTCCGCGTCGTTTCCTGGCTCGGGTCGTCACCGGCCATCTTCACGTATCCGCCGAGCGGGATGGCGGCCACCACATACTCGGTCCCCCCCACCGTCTTCGCGAAGATTTTTGGCCCGAACCCCAACGAAAAGCGGATGACGCGCACGCCGGTCCATCGAGCAACCAGGAAATGTCCGAGCTCGTGCACGAAGATCAGAAAACCGAGCACGAGGATGAACACCGCAATCGTAGAAATCATGAACGCACCTCGTCTATTGAGAACGCCTTCGCCCCGGAGCGTTGCCACGCCTCGCGGGCTTCGGCGCGGGCCCATCCGTCGGCGGCCAGCACGTCATCGACGGTCGTGATCGGACCCGGCGCCGACCGGGTGAGCACGCGATCGATGATCTCCGCAATGGCCGTAAATTCGATGCGACCGTCGAGAAACGCGGCCACCGCTTCCTCATTCGCGGCGTTGAGGATCGCCGGCGCGGTGCCTCCCGCCTTGAGTGCCGCATACCCGTATCCCAGACAGGGAAAGCGCTCCAGGTCGGGCGACTCGAAGGTCAGCGTGCCCCGCGCCGCCAGGTCGAGCGGCGGAAGGCTCAGCGGCAATCGGCGGGGATAGGCCAGCGCATAGGCGATCGGACCGCGCATGTCGGCAATACCCAGTTGCGCCAGCACCGACCCGTCGCAGTACTCGACTAGGGAATGGACCACGCTCTGGCGATGCACCACCACGTCGATGCGGTCGGCCGGCATCCCGAACAACCAATGCGCTTCGATGACTTCCAGCCCCTTGTTCATCAACGTGGCCGAATCGATCGTGATCTTCGGTCCCATGCTCCAATTAGGATGCCGCAACGCGTCCTCGCGGGTCACGCTCGACAGACGGTGCCGGGGAAGATCCCAGAACGGCCCGCCGGACGCGGTGAGGATCAGCCGCCGGATCTCATCGGTCCGATGCCCGGCGATCGCCTGAAAAATCGCGCTGTGCTCGCTGTCGATGGGCAGGATGGACACGCCGCGCCGCGCGGCTTCGGCGGTCACCAGCTCCCCGGCCATGACCAACGTCTCTTTGTTGGCGAGCGCCACCGGCTTGCCCGCGCGAATCGCCGCCAGCGTGGGCATCAACCCCGCCGCGCCCACGATGGCCGAGACCACCAGATCGGCGTCGGCGCACGAGGCCACCGCGTCCGCCGCGCCGGGCCCGCCCAGAATTTCCACCGTCACGTCGGCGCAACGCGCCCGCAGACGGCTCGCCTCTTCCGGGTTGCCGACCGAGACCAGCCGCGGCCGAAACCGGCGGATCTGGCGCTCGAGCGCCTCGCCGCCACGGCCCGCAGCCAGCGCCACGATCTCGAACCGATCCGGGAACTCCGCCACAAGATCGAGCGTGGAGGTGCCGACCGACCCGGTGGATCCCAGAACCGCCAGCCGCTTCGCCATCAGCCTCCCACCCCGTGCGCGCCCTTCACCCACCAGACATAATAATAGAGCGCCGGCACGGTGAACACGAGTCCGTCGATTTTATCCAGCATCCCGCCTTGAGAGGGAATCCATCCGCCGGAATCTTTGACGCCCGCGCTGCGCTTCCAGAGCGATTCCACCAAATCGCCGATCATCCCGATCGCCGCGCCGCCCAGTCCGAGGGCGATCGCTTCCATCCAGGTGAACCCCTCGACGAACCAGGCCACCGCGATCAGCGACGCGATCACGCCCCCCACCAGCGCGCCGACGGCGCCGGCCACGGTCTTCTTGGGGCTGACCCGCGGCGCGAGCGGCGTGCGGCCGACGGCCCGGCCGACATAATACGCGGCAATATCTCCCCACCACGTCACCCAGAACGCAAAGAGCACCAACATCTCGCCGCCTCGAAGTCCCCGCAACCACATCACGTGTCCGAAGAGCCACGCCACGTACCACACGCCGAATACGGCCAATGCCGCATCGGGCAGGGCCTCGCGCAGATTCTCCTCGGCCAGCGCCGCCACGCCCACTCCCATCGTCAGGACGGTGGCCAACACCGGCAGCGCGTTCCACTCCCGATGATACATAATCACCAGCAACACGGCGCCGCCCACCACGCCGATCGCCAAGACCGGGAGCCGGCCCGATCGCGACGGCGAGCCTCCCGCCTGGAGCGCCAACTGAGAAAACTCCAACTGGGAGACCACGACCACGAACGCCACGACCAGCGCAAAATAGGGAGCCGGCAGATAGCGGACGGCCGCGTACAGGAGGGGCAGGACGACCAGGGAGGAGAGCACCCGCCCGACGTGTTCCCTCACCCCACGCTCCCCTGGAGTTGCTCGCCGGTGCGGCCGAACCGGCGCTCCCGCCGCTGAAAATCGAGGAACGCGGTCAGGAGATCCCTCCGGCGGAAGTCTGGCCAGAGCGTCGGGGTGAAATAGAATTCGGCGTAGGCCATCTGCCAGAGCAGGAAGTTGCTGATGCGATATTCGCCGCTGGTCCGAATGACCAGATCGGGGTCCTGCATGTCGTGGGTATCGAGATAGCGACCGAACGTCGTCTCGTCGATCGAGGCCGCATCCACGGCGCCGCGTTGCACGTCGGCGATCAGCCGCCGCGCCGCCTCGACGATCTCGCTGCGGCCGCTGTAACTCAACGCCAGGGTGAGCGTCATCTCCCGATGCGCCGCCGTGTCGGCCTCGACCCGTCGAATCCACTCCACCACCCGGCCCGGCAGGCGTTCGATTTGCCCGATCGTGCGAAAACGAATCTCCCGTTCCATCAAGGTCGCCAACTCGCGCTTCAGATACAACTCGAGCAGCACCATCAACTCCTGAACCTCAAACGTCGGCCTCCGCCAGTTTTCCGCCGAAAACGCGTAAATGGTCAGCCCCTCGATCCCCATCTCCCGACAGCCGGTGACGACCTCGCGAACCGATTTGATCCCCTCGTGATGGCCGGCGACGCGTGGGAGGCTCCGCGACGCGGCCCACCGGCCGTTGCCGTCCATAATGATGGCGACGTGACGGGGCAGCGGACCGCGCAACACGCGGGTTTGCAATTCTTCGTCGGATTCGTGGCCGACCAGCGGGGCGGGCGTTTTCATGAGTCAGCCATCAGACTTCGCGTAGTGTAGCGTGGGCCTTCGCGGGAAGTCAAACGGACACGGTTTGCGGGAAGGGTTGCCGTGACGTCAGGCGGCGACCGGACGGTTGTGCCAGATAAATTGAAACACGGT
>JBDSOK010000221.1:0-8523 GCA_039914845.1 Nitrospiria bacterium
GGTGCTCACCGCGGCCGCGGCCTGTAATCCCTTCATCTCCCCGTCGGAAATCCTGGAACGCCACATTGTCGCCCAGGACATCGGGTTGGTGATCGGCGGACGGGACGGACGTCCGACGCTGCTGTATGTGTGGAGCGCGGTGATCGCGGACCTCGGCCCCTGGATGGCCCATTATGCTTCGTGGATCGGAGTGTCTCCGCAATGGCGACGGCTCCACCGGTTGGAGCCCTCCGAGGGGCCTTCTCCCAGGGTCATCTTGGCCGCGCCGGACATGGCGGGGTCGGCCCGCGCCGGCCATGTCCTGCTGGCCGCGCCTCCCGAGGTGGTTCGGTATGTCTCTGTGATGTGCGGCCGCTCGGCCACCCTCTGTTGGGATGACCGCGAAACAGGGCTGCGGTCTCCGACGCCGTCCCTGCAACCGGATGATCAGCCAAGACCGTCCTCCGCCTCCCTGGAGGTCCTTTCCGGGGAAGAACTCGCATTTTTTAGACGACGGTAGCTGGTTTCAGAGGCGGAGTGAGGGTTATTGAACGGCTTACTCGAGGGGGACCGCGACCTGATTCCCTCCATGCAGTTTGGCGGTCGCCAACATTTCGCCGGCGCGAAGCAGAAGCGTCGCGGCATTGTTGCCGTGGGTCGGAAAACACACGCCGCCCACGCTGGCCGTCAGCCGAACCTGGACGTTGCCGGAACTGAAGGTCTGATCCGCCACGCGCGTCCGAAAGCGCTGGGCAACCTGGAAGGCATTTTGAATTTCGGTATTGTGGAGCAGGACCGAGACGGTTTGCTCGTTCAAGAGACCGATGACGTCGGTTTCCCTGACGGTTTCGCTAAGAATTTCGGCCACCGTGGAGGGGACGCTTCCATCGCCGTCATGGAGTTGATCCAAACCGACGTGGCAGATGGAAAAAAAATGAGAATACCGGATCGCGCGACGGATCTCCAGATCCAGCAAATAGTGATACAGCGCGCTATCGATTGAACGCGTTGCGGCGCCGAACATGGTAGGTCCTCCGTGATCTGACCATGTGTTGCTCCCCCTGGACCATTCCCTTCTTACGAGGCATCGTTATTCAGGTCATATTTTTTGATCTTATACAGGAGCGCTTTATAGCTGATCTGCAACAATTCCGCGGCGCGTTTGCGATTCCAGTGAGTCTGATACAAGATACTGCGAATGAGATCCCGTTCGGCGTGGCCGGCGGCTTCTTTGCCGACGCTTTTTAGGGAATAGCTTCCAGGCGGCGAGGCGGAAGCGGACGGGGTCGGGTGGAGCGGGCGCGGCGGGGAGAATCCAGCCTGCGGTTCCTCGGCACGCGTCGATTTGGCCAAGACCACGTCTTCATTATCCAACACGACGATTCGCTTGACGATGTTCTCGAGCTCGCGGATATTCCCGGGCCAATCGTAGTGATAGAAGCGCTGCAAAGTCGCCTCCGACAGTCGATGATAGGATTTATTGTATTGGTGGTTGAATTTTTCCAAGAAATACTCCACCAGATAGGAGATTTCTTCCTTCCGTTCCCTCAGCGCCGGTAAGTGGACGGAGACGACATTGATTCGATAGAAAAGATCTTCACGAAACGTGCCGTCGGCTACCGCCTTTTCAAGGTTTTTATTCGTCGCCGCCAGGACGCGGGTATCGACCTTCACGTCGGTTTCGCCTCCCACCCGTGAAAACTCACCATCCTGCAAGACTTGCAGCAGTTTGGCCTGAAGACCGGGGCTGATTTCTCCGATTTCATCCAAAAAGATCGAGCCGTGATTTGCGAACTCGAACTTACCGGGTTTGCGCCGCAAGGCCCCGGTGAACGCCCCTTTCTCGTACCCGAATAATTCACTTTCCAGCAGGCCTTCCGGCAATGCCGCGCAGAGGACTTTAATGAACGGTTTATCTTTACGAAGAGAACGAGCATACAGAGTTCGTGCCACCAGCTCTTTGCCGGTTCCGCTTTCGCCCCGGATCAAGACTTTAATGTTGGTGGGGGCAACTTGGTTGATGATCATCATGATCTCTTTCATCTTGGGGCTCAAGCAGAGGAGATGCGCATAATCGCTCTGATTGCGGAGATCGTCGTGAGAAGACAGCGTGCGTTCGAGGGGCGATATCCCAAAAATTTCGATCAGTCGCTGGTGTAAGAGGCTGAGGTCCAGCGGCTCGATCAGGACCTTGAGCTTGGGGGCGTGAGGGAGAAGTTTTTGAAGGTGGGCGTGCTCCGGACGCAAAACGATCAGGAGCATCAGATCTGAATGGAGGCGTTGAAGAGTCGCACAGAGATCGGGGAGATTCGCAATTTTTTGCGAGGAGTGGACGATCGCCAGCAGGGGCCGAGAGTGGCGAACCTGCTCGACCAGATCGTGTTCATCAGATGCCCGGGAGAGCATCAGGTTTAGGGGGCTGAGAAGGCTCTGGAGCACCCCGACCATCTCATCGTCCGCCCACGCCGTGACCTGGCCATGAGATTGATCGGTCACGTTGGAATGTCCTGTTTCAGGGGAGAAGACCCGACCTCAACGTCATCCATTGGGGACTTTAGGGAACCTAGGTAGCATTTTGGGAAAGTATCAGAGGCTGAGATGGTCTGTCAAGCTTAAACTGGACGAAAAAAGGCCTCCGCGGGTTCCGCGGAGGCCTTTTGGAAAACTGAACGATCAGCCGCCGATGTTGACCATGGCTTTCAGCATCTTTTCTTCTGAGAATTTATCCAGGTCATGGGCCTGGGGCTTGATGCCGAGGACTTGATCGAAGAGACTGTCGATTTCCTCGTCGCCGCAGCCGCTCCGGAGGGCGTCCAAAAAGTCCACCTCAATAGCGGAGAACAGGCACGGCCGGATCTTCCCGTCGGCGGTCAGCCGCACGCGGTTGCACTTTTCGCAGAAATGATTGTCGCTGATGGCGGTGATAAATCCCACGCCGCCCTTTGCGCCGTCCAGACGATAGTTCTTGGCGGGACCGGCCGACTCGTTCTCCTCGACCGGAATCAATTCTCCGAGCTCTTTGGCGATCCGTTCCTTGATGTCGGCCACGGGGATGTATTTGCTCTTCCAATCTTCATAATCATTGACCGGCATGTATTCGATGAAGCGGATATCGTAGGGCTTATCGATCGTCATTTTGGCGAAGTCCACCGCCTCCATATCGTTCACCCCGTTCTGAAGGACGACATTGATCTTGAGGGGCTCCAGGCCCACACGCTCGGCCTCCTCGATGCCCTCCCAGACCTTCCAAAACACATGGCCACGGGTCACCTCTTCAAATTTTTTGGGATCAAGTGAATCAAGGCTGATGTTCACGCGTTGAAGACCCGCGTTCTTCAGGCCCTGCGCATATTTTTTGAGCAGGACGGCGTTGGTCGTCATGGCGATTTCGGTGATGCCGGGGATGGCGTTCAGGCCGGCGACGAAATCCACCACGCCGTCACGTACGAGGGGCTCGCCTCCCGTCACGCGCACTTTATACAGCCCGCGCTTGGCGGCGACCGCCACTAACCGCAAGATTTCATCGTACGTCAGGAGGCTGTTCCGATCCATCCACTCAAACCCCCACGCCGGCATGCAATAGGTGCAGCGGAGGTTGCAGCGGTCCGTGATCGAGATCCGCATATAGCTGATCTTGCGGTTGAAGTTATCTTTGAAAATGGCAAATTCCTGGTCCGATTCCACCATCTTTAATGGGTCAACCGCTTTCTCGATCATGTCACCTCCCTCGCAAGGACCGGAAGCCCAACGGCTTCCTGGTGAATATTCTGCTGCCGCAGCCGCACATCAGACACTCTTCTATGGATGTTCGACGACCCAGACTTCCCCTTGGGTGGTCTCTTCCCGCTTCCAAATCGGCGTGATCCGCTTCAGTTCATCGATGCACCATTCGCAGGCGCGGAACGCGTCCTTGCGATGTTCAGCCGCCACGACGATGAGGACGATGTTTTCGCCCGTTTCAATGCGGCCGACGCGGTGGATGATGCTGACTTCGATAATGTCGTAATCTTGCAGCGCGCGCTCGCGGATTTCGTTGAGGCGTTTTTCAGCCATTCCGGGGTAGTATTCGAAATCGATTCGATTGATGTCTTTGCCCTTGGAAAAATCGCGGGCCGTCCCCAGAAAGGTGACGATGCCGCCGATACGCTTCGATCGTTCTTTGATGCGATTGCTTTCTTCTTCAACCGAAAAGTCTTCTTCCTGAATCTTGATCCACTCCAGAATCGAACCGGTTTCCTTCGGACTCATTCCTCACCTATCCTGGGTTAGTGTGAACCGCCGGCGAACGGGGGAAGAAATGCCACTTCATCGCCATCGACGATGGGTGTTTCGTCTTGGGCGATCTCTTGATTAATGGCGATCAAGGTCCGTCCCTCTCGGAGAATTGACCGAATGGAGGGAAGCTCCACTTCCAGTCGATCGAGCAAGGTCTTCAAGGTCATTGGACCGTCGTGTGCCACGTGCATGGTCTCTCGATCAAGCAGTTTTTTCAACACGGCAAAGAATCGAACAGTGACCACCTGTAACCCCCCTGTATCCCCGGCCTTGTACAAACGGTAAGCAATCATGGTGCCACAGATAAAACATGAATTGTTTCAAAGGACACTGAATTGACTACCACGCTTCAGCTTCAGAAAAGAGAAAAAAAGGAAAAAGACTTCCGTCTTTCTCTGGGGTTGAGGCCTCTGGGTTGCGCGTTGACTTCATCGTCTCTCCCTGCTATATAACGCCAGTTTAAATCGAATAAATGGCCAGGCCAGCCGGTATACGACATCAAGTTCCTCTGCCGGCTTCCTTATTCGGAGTCGATAAAGGGGACGGTATATGTATTGCAGAGTTAAACGCCGCGCCATTCCATCGGCCAGGGCCAATCCCTTGTGTATAGAGTGAAGGAGTCACACGCATGGCGGAAAACGAACTGACGCATTTCAATGCCGATGGGCGGGCGCGGATGGTCGATGTCAGCGAGAAATCGGACACCGATCGGACCGCCATTGCGCAGGGGACGGTCTATATGTTACCCGAGACCTTCGCCCGCATTCGCGCCGGCCAAATCAAGAAGGGGGACGTGCTCGCGGTGGCCCAGGTTGCGGGGATTATGGGCGCGAAGCGGACCTCCGACATTATTCCGATGTGCCATCCTCTCCTCCTGACCGGTGTGGACATCGCGTTCGGCGAGCACCCTGAGCCGAACGCCGAGGGTCAATGCGCCATCTCGGTGACCGCGACGGTCAAAGTCCGCGGCCAAACGGGGGTGGAGATGGAAGCGCTGACCGCCGTCTCGGTGACCCTGCTCACCATTTATGATATGTGCAAGGCCATTGACAAGGGGATGACGTTCGGCGAGATTGGCCTGCTGAAGAAGACCGGGGGGAAATCGGGCACATTTATCGCGGCGCCTCGCGGACGCGCGCATGCCGAGCGATAAGGGATGACGCCCCCCATCATTCAGACGTCCGGTCTGTCCAAAGTGTACCCAGGAGGGCGGACCGCGCTCGCAGCGATGGATCTGGCGGTGCACGAGGGCGAGATTTTCGGTTTTCTCGGTCCCAACGGCGCCGGGAAGACGTCGACCATCAAAATTCTCACCACGCTGAGCCGTCCATCGGGCGGCAGCGCCTCGGTCGCCGGGTTTGACGTGTCGCGCGACAGCGCGTCGGTGCGCCGAGCGATTGGATACGTGGCCCAAGAAGCGGGTGTGGATTATTTTCTGACCGGTCGCGAGAACCTCGTCTTACAGGGTCGCCTGTACCATCTGGATCGTCGCGTGATTCTCCAGCGGACCGATGAATTGCTGGGGCTCTTCGACCTGACCGCAGCGGCCGATCAACTCGTGTCGTCCTATTCCGGGGGGACCAAGCGCAAACTGGATATCGCCACCGCGCTCTTGCACCGTCCCCGTGTCCTCTTTTTAGATGAGCCCACGCTGGGGTTGGATCTTCAATCCCGCCAGGCCTTGTGGGCCTATATCCGGCGACTCAACGCGTCGCACGGCATGACCATCTTCCTGACCACGCATTATCTCGAAGAAGCGGATAAGCTGGCGCATCGGGTGGCGATCATCGATCAGGGCGGGATCAAAGCCATGGACACGCCCGACCGGCTCAAAGACGGTGTGGGCGGCGACGCCATTCGCCTCAGCTTCGAAGCCGGCGCTCCCGGGCCGCCGGTCTGGCAGGCGTTACGGTCTCACCCCCTCGTCATCGAGGTGATTGCCGAGGGCGAGAGTCTGCATGTGGTGGTCAAAGAAGGCCGCGACGCGTTGCCGAAACTTCTTCCCGTCCTGGATGCGGTCGGCGCGGGGGTTCGATCGATTACCGTCTCGCGCCCGAGTTTGGACGACGTGTTTCTCAAACATACCGGAAAAGCTTTTTCCGTCGGTGAAACCGGCAGCGGTGGCGAGGGCTGGTGGAGCAAGTGGCAACAAAAGGGGGCCTCGGAACCCGTTCAAGGAGGATCTGCAACCGCGGACAGTCCTGCTACGGCCTCATCGGCCGCCGGCGGAGAGAACGGATCGGGCGGATGGCCGCAATGGAACGAGAAATCGGCAGACGGCGGGCCACGAGTCGGGACTGAGCCGTCCACCCCAGCTCAAGGAGCATCTACCAAGGACACCTGGCCTCAAGGCCCGTGGAAAGGAACGACGTGATGGTCGACGCGGCCGCGGATACCTGGTTTCTCTTTCTGAAATACGCCCGTATCACGCTGCGGATGCCGATGTGGACGGTGTTCGGATTGGTGCAGCCGCTCATCTGGCTCGTGATTTTCGGGCAGTTGTTTTCGCATTTTGCCAAGATGGCCGGTTTCCCGGCCGAAAGCTATCTCGCATTTTTGACGCCGGGAATCGTGGTGATGACCGTCCTATTCGGCTCGTCCTGGTCCGGGGTCAATCTGCTGCGTGAAATCACGTACGGCACGGTCGAGAAAATGATGGTGACGGCGGTGCATCGGCCCGCGATCGTGCTCAGCCGCGTGCTGCACAACGGGGTGCTGGTGGTGTTGCAGGTGGCGATCGTGCTGGCGGTGGCCGCGGCGATGGGGGCGCGGATTCATCCGAGTCCGGGCGGCATGGTGCTGTTGCTGGGCGTGGTCTTCGCGATGGGATTGGGGTTTGCGAGTCTCTCCAACGCCATCGCGTTGAAACTGCGCCGCGAGGAGCCCTTGGTCGTCGCCGGCAATATGATGACGTTGCCCTTGATGTTTTTCACGTCCGCGTTCATCCCGAAACTCTTCATGCCGGCGTGGATTGCCGCGCTGGCGTCGGTGAATCCGGTTCATTATGGAGTCGAAGCCTCCCGCACGCTCTTGGCCGGCCAGCGCTGGGACGGGGATTTCTGGCTGGCGATGGGCGTCGTTCTTGCCTTTTCGGCCGCGGCATTGGGGTGGTCGATGTGGCTCTTCATGCGTGAACGGACGTAACCCGATGTCTCAGGCCCCGATGATCGGACAGCCGTTGGAAAAGGCCCAGCGGGATGACGCCCGCATGCGCGACCGGAAGACGTTGTTGGCCACGGTCGTCTTCTGCCGCCATGGCGAAACCGATTATGACCCCGACCGCTTCTACGAGGCCGGCGCCGGTCCTGAGCTTAATGCCGCCGGCGCGGAGCAAGCGGAGAAGCTGGCGCTGTGGCTCTCAGAGCGTGGGTTGCGCCCGGACGGCCTATATGCCAGTCCCTCGACCCGCACGCTCCAGACCGCGGCGCCGATCGCTCGCGCATTCGGGCGCGCGGTGATTCCCCTGGAGACGTGGGTTGAACGCAGCATGGGTCAGTGGAATGGATGCTCGGTCCATGACGTCCGACAGGAAGATCCCGTGGGGTGGCAAGCATGGAAACGGGATCCGGTCGGGTTTCTGCCGCCGGATGGGGAGTCGTCGGCGGCATTCGGTCGACGGATCGAGGGGGCCGTGTCGGACGCGCTGGCTCGCCACCCGGGCGGCGTCCTGGTGATCATGACCCACGTCGGACCGATTCGCGCCGTCCTGAGCGCCGCGCTGCAATGCCCGCCGGAATCCGCCAAGCGCTTCGTGATCGATCCGGGCAGCGCGACCCGAATCGAGTACACCCCGAGTTGGCCGAATGTGGTGTTCATGAATATGCACGCGCAGTTATTCACCCGTCGTGGTCCGAAGCCCCGGTGACCACGACACAGCCCACGAGGAGCAGAGACAATGTGTAATACCCACAGCAACGGTCATGCGCACGGTGTTCGAAGCGATATGGACAAAGCGGTCGCGGATTTGCGCGATGATCTCATCGAAGAGCTTAAGTTGATCACGAAGTATGAAGCGCAAATCCCGGTGATTGCCAACGAAGATTTTTCCGGCGTCGACGACGTCGTCCATGTCTTGGGCCATATTCGCGACGAACACAAACACGCGGTCAGCACCTTGATCGAATTCATCAATCGCCTGGATGAGGGGCAGCGCGCGGCGACCGGCCACGAGCACGACGAGCAGGGCGAGCACGACGAGAAACACGATCACGGCAGCGAGCCCGCTCATCATCACTGAGCGTCGATCTCCGTTCGGTGGGTCCGTGACGG
>JBDSOK010000236.1:0-2916 GCA_039914845.1 Nitrospiria bacterium
TCGAAGAACGAGTGGCCGGCGGGATAGCTGTATAGGGGATGTTTGAGCAGCCGCTTGGCGACCTTCGGTTCGACACCGAACGCCCGCGCCGCTTCTTCGACCTCGCGGGCTTTCTCCAGGCCGGTCGCCCAACCGAAGTCTTGCGATTCCAGCGCGTCTTCGACCGTCGGCTCGACCGGCCCAGCCCCGAGCGCCGTCACGACCCGCCGGCACAACTCGGTGGTATTCGGGCTCGAACTCACGTAATGGGTGAAGGCGGTGGGGTCGAGGTAATTGGGGACGTGCAGAAAGTCCAATTGGCGTCCGACCACGCCGACCATCTGTGCGAGCGCCGCGCCAACCGCATTTGCCTTGGCTCCCCCGCGTTCGGGATCCAGCGTATTGGCCAGCCGGCGGCCCACGCGATACGCGCCGCTTTCGACGCGCGACACCCCGTGGCGGAGGGCAAAGAGGACCGTCCGACCGGCGAGATCCCGAGGCAGCAACCAAAACCGGTCGTCTCCCAAATCCAGGACGATCCGGTCCTCGACCAATTGGGGCCCCAGCTGCGCGCGGGGGACGATCGCCACCGGACGGCGCCGCGTCGGCTTGACCGTGCGACCCAGCGGCGCATGCAGCAACGGCACGAGCCCCCCATCCGCGAGCACGCGGTTCCACGCCGCAAAGAACACCAACGGATCGCCCGCGCACGGCCCGGCCAGTACCGCCTCTCGCTCGGCCCGGTACGCCGCCGCGTCGGCCGTCCCGCCGCGGACCCGTTCGACCATCGCCCTCACCGCGCCGGCGGATTCCCGGGCTCGATCGAGGCGATCGGCGGTCACCGGCGGGGGCGGCGGTCGATGGACGCCCTCCACCGGCGAATCGAGCCGGCTGAGCGCCTCGCCGTACGCCAGCAGTCCTTCGATGGTGACGAATTCCAAGGTGTCGGTGGTCTCCATATTCGGTCTCAGCAGTCGGCGGCGATCAGATCGATTGGACGAGCGCCACAATGGTGTGCAGCCCGGACGTGCCTGCGGGAAAGGCCCGCGACCATGTGGACTGCTGGGGCACCCCGTCGCGCCCTCGCGCCCGCACCGCCAGGGTATGGGCGCCCGGACGGACCACGGCCCAGTCATAGCTCCACGGCACCCAGGCGTCGGCCGGCCCCGCGGCCAAGACGGCCTCGCGCCACGTCATGCCGCCGTCTACGCTGACCTCCACGCGGTTGATGCCGTGCGATCCGCCGAACGCGATGCCGCGCACGATCTGTCTTCGGCCGCGGAGCGTCTGGTAATGCCCCGGCGAATCGATCCGTGACGTCACGGGAATCAGGCCCTCATCGGTCCATCCCCGCTCCTGCCAATAGCCCCGATGGTCCTCCTCGACCACCTCAATGTCGGTCAGCCACTTGACGTTCTTGATGCCGAAGATGCCCGGGACCACCGCACGGAGCGGATAGCCGTGATCGCGGGGCAGGGAGACGCCGTTCATCGAATGCGCGAGCAGGACATCGCCCCGCATGGCCCGTTCGAACGTGATGCTGTCGTGGTAGCCGTCGGCGCCGCGCAACACGACGTCGCGCGCGGTGTCCAGCGGCTCCGCCCGTTCCAGCAGGCGCGCGAGCGAAAGCCCTCCCCAGTTCGCGTTGCTCATCAGGCTTCCACCGGGTTCATTATCGATGCACTGCAGCGTCACTATGCGCTCGTCGACACGCTGTTCGAGGACATCGACATAGCGAAGATGCGCGGGCCGCGCGACCGCGCCGCGGATCGGCAGCGACCACTCGTCCACGCGCAGCGCCGCGCCGATTTCCAATGAGCGATCACTGTAATTGACTCGGTAGAATTGGGCATTGGGCGTGATGAACGGCGTGTCGCGCGGCGGCACCGCGAAGAGGCGCCCCCAAAAAAACACCCCCGCCTCGACCGGCCGCGCGACGCCCGCCGCCGCCCATCCCGCCGCGGCGCCCATGAGCCTCCGTCGGCTCCAGACGCGGGGCGGCTTAGCGCCGGGCGCGCTCCGCATCGGCCAACTCGAATCGGCCCCGGTCATTGATGAACGCATTGGCCAACCCGCTCACGATGCTGAGCAAGAGCGCGCCGAACACCGCCGACCAGAACCCGGTGACGGTGAACCCTTTGACCAGCGAACCGGCGAGATAGAGCATGAACCCGTTGAGGACCAGCGCGAACAATCCCAGCGTCAACAGCGTGAGGGGCAGGGTGAGGATCAACAGCACCGGCCGGAGCACGGCATTGAGAATGCCCAGCACGGCGCCCGCCGCGAGCGCGGCCACGACTCCGTCCACTTCGATCCCGCGAATGACCTGGCTGATCAGGAGCAGGGCCGCGGCGTTGATCACCCAGCGAATCAAAAACCCCGGCATCGGCGTCTCCCCGTGTTCACTGAATTCCGGCCTGCCGTTGCACCCACCGCACATAGCCGATGATGCGCCGCACCTCGTCTTCCGACAGCCCCGAAATCGGCGGCATGTTCCCGAACCCCCAGTGATGGGCGGACACTCCGCGTTGAACGGCCAGGACGAACGCCGCATCCCCGTGATGACTCGGTTCGTAAATCTTGGAGAGGAACGGCGGACCCCGGCGGGTGCCCGTCGCGCCCGTCCCGTGGCAGCCCGCGCACCGCGCCTCGAAGAGCCGTTGGCCGTCGGCATGCTCGGCGGGCGCCTCCACGGCGGCGGCCGGCCCGGCGCCGGGCTCGGACCGCGAACAGGCCGCGGCGCCCCAGCAGGCCAGGAGCCCCAGCACGAAGAATCCCATTCCGCGTCTCATTCCCCTCCCCCGATTCTTCACGCCCCCTCCGCACATTCCCCTGGGATGATAGTCCACCCCGTCATCGAAACGCAACGCGTCCCTTCTCACTCCTGAAGCGCCATCAGCCGACCGAACACGCGCGCCACGTGCCGGAACTCCCGGA
>JBDSOK010000284.1:0-8340 GCA_039914845.1 Nitrospiria bacterium
CGACCTTCACCACGTGCGGGCTGTACACCTCTTCGGGATCGACGATCGCGCGGGCCAGGGTGGCGATGCGCACGTCCGGATCCTCGAATGCACCCACCACCGCTTCCACCATGGATTCCGGCACCAACGGAAGATCGCCCTGCAGGTTGATGAGCACGTCGGCCACATGGCGTTCCGCCACCTCGGACAAGCGGTCGGTGCCCGTCTCATGCACCGACGAGGTGAGCAGGGCGCGGCCGCCGAATCCCTGCACGACCTCCACGATCCGTGCGTCGTCGGTGGCCACGATCACCTCGTCCACCCCCTTGGCCCGGCACCCGCGCTCCCAGACGTGCTGCACCATCGGCTTGCCGCCGATGTCGGCCAGCGGCTTGGCCGGCAAGCGGGTGGAAGAATACCTCGCGGGAATGACGAGCAGGACCCTCACGACGCGGCCTCCGTGACGCACTCGTCAATCTGCCGATGCAGGGCGTCGGGGGTGATGACCGCGGTGCCCACGATGCCCACCACGAATCCCGCCGCGCAGTTGGCGAGCGTGGCGGCCTCGGCCAGCGTCGCGCCGACCGCCCGCGCCGCCGCCAGCGTGGCGATGACGGTGTCGCCCGCGCCGGTCACGTCGAAGACCTGGCGGGCGACGGTCGGAATATGGACCGGCGCGCCGGCGCGCTCGAAAAGACTCATCCCGTGCTCGCCGCGGGTCACCAACACGGCCTCCGCCTCCAGGCGCTCCAGTAACGCGTGGCCGGCCCGGCCCAGGCTTGCGTCGTCGACGATGTCGATCCCCGTCGCCTGCCCCGCCTCGACATGATTGGGGGTCACCACCTGCGCGCCGCGGTAACAGGGCATGTTGGGGACCTTGGGATCGACCATCACCGTTACGTCCCGTCGCCTGGCCGCGTCGAGCAGCGGCTTCATCAGCTCGTCCGAGATGACGCCCTTGGCGTAATCGGACACGATCAGGCACTCCGTGTCGGCGAGACGGGCGTCAAGATAGTCCAGCAGCGCGGAGCGGGTCTTGGCCGCGATGGGCGTTCGCTGCTCGCGGTCGAAGCGAACCACCTGCTGCTGGTGGGCGATGACTCGGGTCTTCTGCGTGGTCGGCCGGCCGGATTCCGCGACAATGCCGTCCACCGCCGCCCCCTGCGCGCGCAGCATGTCCAACAACGCCTCCCCGGCCCGATCCTGGCCGATGACGCCGCAGACCGCGACCGACGCCCCCAGCGATGCCGCGTTGAGAAAGACGTTGCCCGCGCCCCCCATCAGGACCGATTCGGAGGTGACGTCGACCACCGGCACCGGCGCTTCAGGCGAGATCCGGTGCACGCGCCCCCACACGTAATGGTCGAGCATCAGATCGCCGAAGACGAGCAGACGCGCCGAAGAAAATCGCCCGACATAGGCCCGCAAGCGTTGTGCGTCGATGGACACCCGTCCTCCCGGTCGAAATCGAAACCCGCTCACGCGTTCAACGGTTCAAGAGGTTCAAATACCCTTCGAACGACTTGAACCCTTTGAAGACTTGAACACCGTTTGGTCCCGTGACCCTATCACAAACCGGGTCAATGAATCACCCGGCCGATCCGGGACCAGCGCACCCAGGTGTCTGCGCCGTCCCACGACCAATAGATGAGGAACGCCCGGCCGCGAATCTTGGGCTCCTTCACGAATCCCCAGAAGCGGCTGTCGAGACTCTGGTCGCGATTGTCGCCCATCACGAAGTAGGAAGCCGGAGGCACGGTGACGGGACCGAAATTGTCGCGGCGATCGCCGTGGATGTCCCGATCGGTGTGCTGGATATGGGACGTGTCGGCAAGCTTGCCGTTGACGAAGACGGTCTTATCCCGCACCTCGACCACGTCGCCGGGAATGCCCACCACGCGTTTGATGAAGTCCTTGCTCTCGTCTTCCGGATACTTGAAGACGATGATGTCGCCGCGTTCCGGCTGCGAGATCGGGACCACGATCCAATCGGTGAACGGCAGCTTGATCCCGTAGATAAATTTATTGACCAGGATGTGATCGCCGATCGACAGGGTGGGAATCATCGAGCCGGAGGGGATTTTGAAGGCCTGCACGATGAACGTTCGGATCGTCAACGCCAGCACGATCGCGAGCGCGAAAGCTTCGGCATACTCGCGGACGGTGGATTTGCGCGTGACCCCCATCCGGGGTGTCAGTCCTTCACCTTCAAGAGGGCGAGAAACGCCTCCTGCGGGATCTCCACCCGCCCGACCTGCTTCATGCGTTTCTTGCCTTCCTTCTGCTTCTCCCATAGTTTCCTTTTCCGCGTGATGTCGCCGCCGTAACACTTGGCGGTCACGTTTTTTTTCATCGCCCTGACCGTCTCGCGAGCGACGACCCGGCTGCCGATCGCCGCCTGGATGGCGATCTCGAACATCTGCCGTGGAATGAGTTCCTGCATTTTTTCGACCAAGAGCCGTCCGCGAACCGGAGCCTTGTCGCGGTGGGCGATGCACGACAGCGCGTCGACCGTCTCCCCGTTCAAGAGAATATCGACCTTGACCAAATCGCCGGCCTCGTAGCCGACAACCTCGTAATCGAACGACGCATAGCCCTTGCTGATCGATTTGAGTCGATCGTAAAAGTCCAGGATCACTTCGTTGAGCGGCAGATGGTAGGTCAGCATCAAGCGATGGACGTCCAGGTACTTTAAATCGACCTGTCTCCCCCGCCGCTCCTCGCAGAGCCGCAAGAGCGCGCCGAGATAGGTTTCCGGGGTGATGATGGTCGCGCGAATCATCGGCTCTTCGAACGCGGCGATCTGCTGCACGTCCGGGAGCTTGGCCGGATTCTCGATTTCCAACACCTCGCCCTTGATCGTCGTCACGCGGTAGACCACGGTGGGCGCGGTGCTGATGAGCGCCAATTGGTATTCGCGTTCCAGGCGCTCGCGCACGATCTCCATGTGCAACAGGCCCAGAAACCCGCATCGAAAACCGAAGCCCAGCGCCAAGGAGGTCTCGGGCTCGAAACTGAACGACGCGTCGTTGAGCTTGAGTTTCTCGAGCGCGTCGCGCAACGCCTCGTATTCGGAACTCTCGATGCTGTAGAGCCCGCAAAAGACCATGGGCTTCACCTCGGCATAGCCCGGACAAGCGGTCGCGGTCGGACGCGCCGTTTCGGTCACGGTATCGCCGCTCTTGGTGTCGGCGACGTTCTTGATGCCGGCGACGATGTACCCCACGTCGCCCGCCTCCAATTCCGTCGTGGGAACCCGCTTGGGCGTGTAGAGTCCGACGGCGCCGACTTCAAAGCTCTTGCCCGCAGCCATCAACGTGATGCGGACCCCGGGCCGCACCCGGCCGTCGATCAGCCGCACCAACATGACCGCACCCTGATAATTATCGAACCAGGAATCGAAGATCAGGGCCTTGAGCGGGGCCTCAGGATCCCCCGTGGGCGCCGGAATGCGTTGGACGATCGCCTCGAGAATCTCGGCAATGCCCTTGCCTTCTTTCGCGCTGGCCAAAATCGCTTCGTCGCCGTCGATCGCGAGGACGTCCTCGAGTTCGCGCTTGACCTTCTCGACGTCGGCGCTGGGCAGGTCGATCTTATTGATGATCGGAATGATGGCCAGATGATGCGCGACGGCGAGTTGCGCATTGGCGATGGTCTGCGCTTCCACACCCTGGGTGGCGTCGATCACCAGCAGCGCCCCTTCACAGGCCGCAAGGCTGCGGGAGACTTCGTACGTGAAATCGACGTGCCCTGGGGTATCGATCAGATTGAAGGCGTATTCCCGGCCGTCGGCGGCCCGATGTTGAAGCCGCACCGAATGGGCCTTAATGGTGATGCCTCGCTCCCGCTCAAGGTCCATGTCGTCGAGAACCTGCTCGCGCAATTCGCGGGCCGAGAGCGCTCCGGTCTGCTCCAACAACCGGTCGGCCAGCGTGGACTTCCCATGGTCGATGTGCGCAATGATCGAAAAGTTTCGGGTCGTTTCAAGCAACGGCGCTCCATGCGGGGCGGGAAAAAAACGCCAAATTATATGAAGTCCGACCTCGATTGTCAAAACTGCCGGCACCACGCCGATCGTCGCCGCGAGCCCGTTCCGCTTGACAGAGACTCCTCCTCGGATAAGCTCATTCAACACACGGAGGGACTCATGAACCCCGAGGAGAAAGAAAAAATCAAACGGCTGGTACGCGAACTCTCTCACTGTGTGAACGCCGCGCTCACCGACAATCACGACATCAAAGACGCGCTCAAGGACATCGAGGGCGAGGGCTACCAGGTCGATCTGCTCTTCGCGCTCTTTACCCGCATCCTCCGCAAGAAAGAAGAACCCCTCCAACTCGATCCTCCGCTCGCCGGCACCGACTTCGACGATCAGTTCTTAAAAACGCTCAAGCTGAACTGGTCGGTCGAGTAAGGGTTCTCGCCCCGCGGTGCTCCGCGATAGCGCTCCATCCTTTCGGATCGGACTCTCACGGCCGGCCATGAGCTTGACGGCGCCCTTTGAGCGGAGCCACTATGGGAGGGAGAGGAGGGCGTGATGATGAAATCGACATCGCGACTGCAGTCAGGATCAGTTCTACCGCGAAACGCCATGATTGCCCTGGCCGGTACCGTGGCCCTGTGGGCTTGGAAAAATTTTCGAAGGAAGCCGGGAACGCTCAATCCCGCGGAACCGGCTTCCAACCGTCGCGCCTTCGGTATTGCAGGCGCCATCGGCAGCGCCGTTGAAGAGGGCGCCCGACGCGTGCGCGAACAGGCCGCGAAACGGACCGCAACCTCGCCCGATCAACATCGCGCGTCGTAATCGACCATCGGAGTGTCCAAAGGGGAGAGGCTCCTGTCCCCCAAGGAGCCTCTCCCCTTCTTTTTTTTCTATAGGAATTCCGGGGCGTGTCCCACGTCCGAACATCCCCACGCCGTGAGCACCGACCAGACCCACGCCGACGGCTCTCCGACCGCAGCGGAGATGATGACGCGTGCGGCGGGGTTTACGCCATGGGAAGCCAACACCTCCCCCACCACATGGTCGGATACCTTGCTCCCATCGGTCCGACGAAAGATGGTCCACGGCACATGGATCGCCGACACGATGCGGGGATTCCGGATATCCTTGGCGCGGCTCGTATCGATCACGCGAATCGCGCCCGTTCGAAGTCCGGACGCGATTTCCTCCCGCTCGGCCAGCGCGCGATGTCGCGGTTGAGCGTGAAATAGGGCCGCGGTCGGTTCCACCGGGCCCACCTCCGACGGTCCGTGGATCCGGCGCCACGCCGGCCACCCGCCGTCCAGAATCGCTATTTGGGTATGTCCCACATACCACAAGAGCCAGGCGATCCACCCGTCCGCTCCACCCGCTTCGGGATCGCCATAAATCACCACCGGACGCTCGGTCGTCAGGCCGGCGGCGCCGACCAAGGCCTCCAAGACCCGCAGCGAGGGATGCCATCGCGCCGTGCGCCCGGCGTCCGGATCGCGGAAGGTCCGCCAATCGATGCCCAGCGCGCCGGGAATGTGACTGAACACGTAATCGGTCCGGGCGCGGACATCCCAGAACACGGGATCGGCCGTTGCGCGGAGGGTCTGCGCCCGATGGGCACTGAGAAACTCCAAAACGGGCGCCGGCGCCATCAGCCCCGGCGAGGCGCCATCTCTTCCGGAGCGCATTGGGAGGCTGCGCGGGCCGTCACCTGCGGCTGAGGCGTTCCCTCGCGCAAGGCGATCGTTTGCTCGTATAGCGGGAACACATAGGGCTTCTCAACCTCGAGACCATAGGCCGTCTGGAGCCGCCGGTACTGGCGATCGGTCATGAAGTGATAGGACACCCGCGCGGTGAGGGTGAGTCCCTCGTCGCCCGACGACACGGCGCGGGAGAAGGTCAGGTCTCGACTCTGAAGCGGCGGGATGCGCGTATCGTCGTATTCATAGATCACCGGCCACCAGAGGATCCATCGGCGGATGGTCGACCGGCGGGCGGCGAGCACGCGGCCGTGGGCGTCGCGAACTTCGAATTCCGCCGACAGATACCGGTCCGGATCGCCGGTCGGCAGCATATGACCCGCCCCGGCATTGGTCAGCGTGAGCGTCCAGGTCGTCGTCTCCCCCGCTTTCAGCACCGCGCGATCGGCGCCGAGCGACACGTCGAGTGCCCGCTGCAGCATCGCCGGATCGTGCCCTCCCCGCCAGAGGTGACGCCGCCCCTTGCGTACCGGGCCGCCCTCGGCCATCACACGCTCCACCTCCGGCATGTGGCAATTCTGGCAGATATATCCCTTGGCCTTGTACGGCCCCGCCTCGAATTCCAAGAACGTGGCGCACGGCCCGCCGTTATAAAACTGAAATCGGTCGGACGGCACCGCATGGCAGGTATAGCAAATATCAGTACTGCGGTATCGCGGGTCATAGCGGGTCGGGTGCGGCGCGACGGCATCGTCGAACGGCCCCAGGATGATCCCGTCGCGGACGTGGCAGACGGCGCAGGTAATGCCCTCGCGCTGGAGGGCGGCGTCGAAGGCGGGATTCGGCTCCGCAACCGGCCGGTCGATACGTCCCCCATGTAACCCGCTCACCGCCATCGCCTGCTGATTTTGAAGGGGGGCGTGGCAGTTCAAACACACCCAGATGTGCCGATCCTTTCGCCAATAGGCCTGAAAGAAGGGATCGGTGAAGGCTTGCGAATGGATCGACGACTTCCATTCCTCATAGATTTCGCGGTGGCAGGCGCCGCAGGCCTCCGCACGAAGACTTTCCACCCCGACGGGAACGGTCTGATGCGGAATAGCCCGCTTGATGTCCTCGCGTAAGCCGAAGATCACGGGAGACTTGAGGGTGGACAGGACCGCCCACAGCGCGATCACGACGCCCACGACCAGCACGACGACCGTCGTTTTCACACGCACCGCTCGGCGCAACGCTCGACGTCTTTCCCTGGGTTATGAGCGGGGAGCTAGGAGCGAGGAGCGATCATTCCAGCGCCTCAATCGCCGACACCACCTCGTCGACGACCCACTGCGGGGTCGAGGCACCGGCCGTCACGCCGACCTTCTTCATCCCGTCAAACCACGCGGGGTCGAGCTCGGCGGCGGTTTCGATGTGAAACGAGGGCGCATGCCCGGCGCAGAGATCCACCAGACGCCGGGTGTTGCCGCTGTTCCGCCCGCCGATGACGATCATGACGTCCACCCGGCGCGCCAACTCGTCGGCGGCATATTGATTGTTTTTGGTGGCGCCGCAGATCGTGTTCTTGATCTTCCAGGCCCGCCGGCCTTCCCGGATGTATCGCTCCAGGAGCTTGAACTTCGCATAATCATGGGTGGTCTGGAAGACCACCGCCGCGCGCTCGGGATTGCGCGCCATGATCTCCTCCACGGTCTCCACCACGGAAATCTCCGCCGTGGGATGCTCGCGTCGGGCGTGGCCCAGGATGCCGATGATCTCGGGATGTTGCGGCTCGCCGACAATGAACAGCGGATAGCCCTTGCGGCAGAATTCGACGGCGGCGTTCTGCACGTCGGTCACGAATCGGCAGGTCGCATCGATCACGGTCAGGTTCTGAGCGGCCGCCCGATCGAAATCCTCCGGCGGAACTCCGTGCGCACGGATCACGACGTTGGCGTCGCTCACGCCGTCCAACGAGTCGATCCGTTCGATGTCGTACTCGCGCTTGAGGCGATCGATTTCCTGGGGATTGTGAATCAGCGGGCCGAACGTGACGGTCGGTCGCCCGGGATCGGCGGCCGTTTCGATTGCCAGCTTGATGGCTTCCTTGACCCCATAACAAAATCCCGAATGCCGGGCGATTTCCACTTCCATAAAGTCATGTCCTTTGGCGACAGTCCGCTCGGCCAGTATACCGACGGCTAAAACCCATTGCAAGGAGCCAGTGCACGAATGGCCATCTCGGGACGCAGCATTCGTCCGTCACGCGAGAGCAGCGTTGTCCGTCGGCCTTGCGTGCTGCTCAGAAATTCCCCTTCCCCCCTTGCGGGGGAAGGAGGGGATGGGGGGTCCACCACGCTCGAAGCGGGCCTGTCTCCCAGTCGAGGCGGACACCATCTCCGCAGGCGTTCCCCCCACCCTGACCCTCCCCCGCAAGGGGGGAGGGAAATTTCATCCTCGGGGGTGAGCCGTCGGCTCATGGACTCTCACGTACGACCCCGTACGCTCCGCGCGCAAGGCCATGCCAATGGCGATCTCCCAACCGGAGCGCCTTGCATCTGGCCTTCCCTGAACGGGCTCCGAACGGGGTGACTCGGACAGGTTCCTTAGCCAAATGAAGATGCTCAAAGTCAGCCGCGGGGCGCTCTTTCTCTGCGACGTGTGTTATGAGATCATCGTGGAGTCGGGCCGGCTCGACGCGGACGG
>JBDSOK010000289.1:0-4089 GCA_039914845.1 Nitrospiria bacterium
GGGAAACCCTCTCGGTCCGCATCTTCTCGATGACCTCGGAAGGCCAATGGGAGCAAGCCGCCCTCCCCGCCCTGGCCTTAGTCCTCGCCGGCCTGCTCCCGGTCATGCTCCTGACCAGGCACGGAAAAGACATCCCGTAGCGAACGACGAATACCGCTTCTCAACATCCCTGCCATCGCTTGACCTCACGTTCCGAGAGGGGCACACTGCCGGACATGGAGCGTCTTGCTCGTCTCCTCGCGTTCACGCTGTTCATCGGCGCCCCGGGTCTTGGCGTATTCGCACTGAACGTCGAGGCCGCCGAACCTGCGATGTCGGACGACGTGTACTTCAAGACGGCCGGCCCGATCTCCGGTTCTCCGGCGCCTCATCTCACGGCCGCCGATTATCCCGTATCCCCGTTTCCGTCCCCCCTCAATGAAAGCCGAGTGATCATCTGGGTGCTCGCTCAACAGCATCTCTATGTCGGCGCATTCATTCTCGGGGTGCTGTTTCTCGTCACGCTGAGCGAGGGATGGGCCCTGGTCAGCCGTCGCGAGGAAGCCCCATGGGCGCGTCGCGCCGCTCAGGAAATGCTCCGCCTCGTCATCCTGGCGATAGCCGTTGGCGCGCTATCTGGTGCGCTGCTGTTGGCGGGACTCTGGCTGTGGTATCCCGGACTCTCACACTATTTGGCCGCGGTATTCCGTCCCTCCGTCCTGTTCTATGGTGTGCTCGTCGTGTCGTTCAACCTCACCGCGATCCGCTACTACTATTCCTGGCCCACCGAGGAATCCGATCGACGATGGGACCACCTGGCGCTGGGCGTGTTCGCCAATATCCTGGGCGTCGCCTTGGTCCTGGTGGCCAACTCCTGGAGCGCGTTCATGATGGCCCCATCCGGGATCGACGCGCAGGGCCGGTTTCTCGGTTCGGATTGGGCGGTGCTCAACGGCGCCCTGTCGCTGCCGCTGGCGGTCCATCGTCTGAGCGGGCATATCGTGTTCGGCGGGGCCGTGATCGCCGCCTACGCCGCCTACCACGCCCTGGCATCGACTTCGGCCGAGCGGAAAGCCTATTACGACTGGATGGGCTGCGCTGCGCTCATCGTGGCGCTCATCAGCTTATTCACCATTCCATTCGGCGGCTACTGGTTCCATCGGGAAATCTATGGTTACCGGCAACAAATGGGCATCACCTTACTGGGAGGACTCCTGGCGTGGCACGGAATCATCCTGGTAACGCTGTTGGCGATCATCATCATGCTGATCACCTACTATTTCTGGCAACGTATCGACGCGCAGGATGGCGGGAACCGTTTTGCCCATCAGGCCAAGTATGTCTTCCTCGTCCTCGCCCTGGGATTGGTCGTGTACGTGACCCCCCACACGTTGGTCATGCGCGCCGCCCAACTTGAAGCCATCGGCGGCCAACAGCATCCGGTGGTGGGCCACTTCGGGGTCGAGTCGGCCAAGCAGGGCGCCGTGAATCTCATGTTGATCGCGACGGCCTGGTCGGCGTTGGTCTGGTGGAGAAGCCGCTATCGCGAATCGCCGTCGCGCGCCCAATCCATCCTCGCCGCGCTCTTCCTCGTCGGCTCGCTGAATATCGTCTGGCTGAGCGTGGGAGGCTATTTCATCCCCGCCAACGTCCGGGTCGGTTATCAGATGCCCATCGCCATGACCACGTTCAGCGTGATCGTACTCGGCGCCTGGCTGACCCGCCGCATCGTGACGAGAGCCCCCCGCTCGCCATTTGCCTGGGGTCGGCTTCCCAACCGCGGCTATTGGGCACTACTCAGTCTCGGGGTGACGGTCACGTGGCTCATGGGACTCGCCGGATATCGGCGGTCGTCCGTACGCCTCTTCTGGCATGCGATGGAGACCGTGAGGGATACCTCGCCCTGGGCATTCACCCACGCCATTGGATTTGCCGGCAATGTCATCACCGTCAACACGCTCCTATTCTGGCTGGGTTTCGCCGGGCTGGCCTGGCTCAGTCGATCAAGCGAATGACCGGCGTCTGCGGACCGAGGGCCACCAGGCCCCCCTCATCCAAGGACGCCAGGCCACGATCAAATTCCGCGCGAAATCGTTCGACCTCAATGCCCATCCACACCCCGCGGAACCCGTTCCACCGCTCCCCCACACTCCGTCCCAGTTTTCTCGCCGCACGCTCTTCTCCCCTATGCAGTTTGAGCAGGGCCGCCGAGGCGCCGATCAGCCCCTGAATAAATCGTGCGGGGTCTGAGCTTGCCGCATGGGCTCGCCACAACCCCTCCCACGCCTCGTGTGCCTCCCAGAAGTACCAGCGATTGAAGAGATCGACGCCCCGAAGATACGCCGGAAGATCCCGCCATTCCTCCGGCGTCCAAGACCGAGCCCCTTCAGTCAAGCGTTGCACGCCGGAACCTCGAAGGGGATGCGGATAGAGACCCGGCACAAATCGATAGGCAGGCAGCTCCCGATCGGAACCATACCAGGGAATCTCGGCCGCTCCCGGAGGATCGGGGATGGGGAGGACCTCTAGACGCGAAATCGCGGCGACTCCTTCTGCTCGCTCGGGCTTGGGATCGATTCCCGGGTGAGCGGCCCCCGGCGCACCACGATTTCACGCGTCCCCAACAGGACCGCCGCCAATCCGAGCGGGAGCAGATAATAGATCGCCCGATAGGCCACGAGTGAAGCCAGGATCGCGGGCGCCGGAGCATCGGGTGAAAGCAACACGACGACGATCGTCTCGAAGACGCCGACCCCGCCGGGCACGTGGGTCAAAATGCCGGTGAGTTGGGCCGCGAGGAAGACGGCCAGGAACGCCGGATAGGAACCCGCCGTCCCGGCCGGGAGGAGCACATACAGTACAGCGGCGGCCAGGGCGATGTCGCAACATGCCAGCGCGAGTTGGGCCCCCGCGGTGGCCGGCGGCGGGAGGGTGAACTCCCAATCGCGGATCTTGAGCGGCGTGTGGCGTCGTACCGTCAGAATGAGATAGGCGGCGACCGCCGACAGAAACAAGGCGCCGAGCGGACGAGTCGACTGAAAGGGTAAGACGACGGAGTCGGGAATGATGTTCGGCGCCGCGAAAAACACCGTTCCCGCCATCGTGAGAAACCCGAGCCAAAACGTCGCCCCGTTGAAGGCCATGATCTTGGTGACATTGAAGGCCGATACGCCCCACGCCGTGTAGAGCCGGTAGCGAACTCCGGTCCCCGACAGGGCGTCGAATCCAACGGTGTGGCTGACCGCGTAGGCCGTGAACGCGGCCAGCGCGACCCGACGGTACGGGAGCCCGCGCCCCAGAAAGCGCAGGGCCATCCAGTCATATCCGGTAAGCGTGAAATAACTGAGTCCGGTCAACGCCAAGGCCGCCGCCAACCGGTCAGGCGGCAGGTGACGAAGATCCCGGATCACATCAGCCAAGCGATAGGCGGCCAACTGACGATGCAAGAGCCAGAGGATCAGCGCCAATACCAGAAAACCGGCGAGGAGACTCAACCAGTGGACGAGATCCTTCCAAGAGATTCCAGACGAACCATCTAAGTGACCGTGTCCCACGATCGTATAATCAGCCGTGATACCCCGTGAACGCAAGCGCCTGGAGGCTTAGCCGTCAACGGCCCGACGGATTTTACTTGCTTCGCCCCGCATACCATGGTAGGTTGCGGACCGAAGACGATTGCGGGAGCGTAACGATCGATGGTGTGGGAACCCAAGGACCTCGGCGGCGGCAAGGCGGATTTCGAGCGGCAGTTTGAGGCGTTGCTTCAACGGCTCCGTCACGCGGGAAATTTCCGGGGTTGGACGCCGATTATCGGCCTCCTCCTCGCCATCCTCGTCGCCTGGCAGGGATTCTACATCGTGGCCCCCGACGAACAGGGCGTGGTCAAACGCTTCGGGCGCATCGTGCGCACCACCCCTCCCGGTCCCCATCTCAAAATTCCGCTCATCGAATCGGTCCTGATCCCCAAGATCACCAAGCTCCATCGGATTGAAGTCGGCTTTCGCAGCAACGCCCAGGGCGGCACCACCACGGTGCCCCGGGAAGCCCTCATGGTCACCGGGGACGAGAACATCCTGAGCGTGGAACTGATCGTCCAATTCCGGATCAAAG
>JBDSOK010000023.1:0-3506 GCA_039914845.1 Nitrospiria bacterium
TGGGACAGATTCTTCCGCCGACTCATTTCACCTTGCAACATAAGTTCAAAAGCGGCGAATCGGTCGACGCAGCGATCCGCTTGGGCCAGGGCCTGGTCCCGGTTGACAGCAAGTTTCCGCTCGAGAATTTTCGCCGGGTGTTGGCCAGCCCCAGTGAGGAGGAGCGCAAGGCCAGCAAGAAGAAGTTCATGGCCGACGTGAAAAAACACGTGGACGCGATCGCGACCAAATATATCCTGCCCGACGAAGGCACGTTCGACTTCGCGTTGATGTACATCCCGGCTGAGAATGTCTATTACGAGATTATTCTCAAGGACGACGCCTTCGGCGAGGAGAAGGGGCTCTGCGCCTACGCGCTCGCCCAGCGGGTGATCCCCGTCTCGCCCAATAGTTTTTACGCCTATCTCCAGGCGATCGTGCTGGGCCTCAAAGGCCTGCGCATCGAAAAGAGCGCGCAAGACATGATGCAGCACTTAAAGCGCCTCCACGGCGATTTCCAGCGATTCCGGGACGACTTCGAGGTGCTCGGCAAACACTTGGGCAACACGCGGGGCAAATACGAAGACGCCGCCAAGCGGCTCGACCGGTTCGGCGAAAAGCTCGCGAGCGTGGAAGAGACGGTTGCGCCGGCGCTCGATGGAACGCTGGAGAAAGAAGGCGCCGTGACGTCGCCCGAGCAACGCCCCCTGCTCTAGCAGGGGGCTAGGCGGCGCGATTAGGTGCTTCGAACTGGCGGCGGGACGTCATCCTCCGACGGAATGACGACGATCAGGATCAGGTACAGCAGAATGACGACACCGAACGATAAGAACGCGGCGATGATCCAGATGATCCGCACGATGGTGGGGTCCATGGCGAAATAGCTCGCCATGCCGCCGCCAATCCCCGCGAGCTTGCGGTCACGCCGTGATCGGACCAATCGAACGGGGCGTCCGGTTCCCCGGGTGAGGAACGAGCCGCAGTAGCGGCACTTGATCGCCTCGTCTTGAATCTCCTCGGCGCAGTACAGACAACGTTTCGCCATATTGATGACAGTAGCAAAAGTCACCGATCGAACGCCAGCAACTTTTTCGGGAGACCCACCATGACCGGTACGGCCGTGAACCCCGCGGATCGGTTGCGTTCGCCCCGCGCCACGCTGGGGGGCTACGTGATTCTCCCCCGCCTGATCGATAAGGTTCGTCTACACGCCACGGGCGAATTGCCGCCCGAATATTTCCCGCAATTGCTCGCGTCCGAGCCCGCGCTCGACGGACGATTTCTCGCGTTCAGCGGGGTGGATGCCCAGGCGCTCAGGCAGGCGATTCGATCATCGCCGCACGACGAGGGGGTGCTCCTCTGGGTCGAGCACCATGGTCGGCCGCGGTCAGACGCCGAGAAGCGCGAGTGGGCCGCAGCCATCGAAGCCTATCGGCCGGATGTGGATCGGGCGGCGCGCCGCCGTGCGGCCTATCCCAAGGTAGCGGCGCGGGTCGACGTCGGGGCGATCAGCGTCTTCGACCTCATCGATCTTGACGAGGGCCGCCTCCCCTTCCCGTCGGCGTCATCCCGCGATGGATGATCTCGCCGCCCGGGCCTGGACCGGGTTCAGCGCGGCGCTCAGGGCCTTCATCCGGCGACGCGTGTCCGACCCTCACGACGCCGAGGACCTGCTGCAAGACGTGTTCTTCCGAATTCATCAGCGCGGGCATCAACTCGAGCGCGGCGAGAGGCTCCGGCCGTGGTTGTATCAGATCACCCGCCACGCGATCGTCGATTATTATCGGGCCCGCGCGGCGTTGCCCGGCTCGGTCGAGTTGCCGCCCGATCTCTGCGCGAAGCCTGAACCGCAGGCCGTTATCGACGAACTTGCGGGATGCCTGCGACCGATGATCGAACGCCTGCCCGAAGGCTATCGACGCGCCGTCATCATGGCCGATCTTGAGGGAAGGACACAGCAGGACACGGCGGCCGCGTTGGGACTCTCGCTCTCAGGCGCCAAATCGAGGATTCAACGAGGCCGGCGCCGGCTCCGGACGATGGTGCTCGCCTGTTGTCACCTCGAAGTCGACGGCGGGGGACGCGTCATCAATTACACGCCGCGCGATCCGTCGTGTTCCCGCTGCGCGCCCTAGCCTGCATCCTTTTTGAGGGAGATCCGTCTCCAGGTGGTGCAGCCGAATGGGCGGCTGCATCAGCCGGATAGGAGACCGTCATGAAACCGATCGCACCGCGAGACTCCCCTTCTCACCAACCGCTCCTCATTGAATTTCTGTACCTCGACCTCACCCGCTGCACACGGTGTCGGGACACCGACCGACACGTAGACGAGGCACTTTCCTCGGTCCGCGACGTCTTACAAACGGCGGGACGCGAGCTCGCCGTCAACAAAATCCACATTCAGTCCGAAGATCGGGCGCGCGAACTCGGGTTCGTCAGTTCCCCCACGATCCGTGTCAATGGTCGGGACATCGCTCTCGATCTGAAGGAAAGCGAGTGTACGTCGTGCGGCAACGCCTGCGGCGAAGAGGGCATCGCGTGTCGGGTCTGGACCTATCAGGGAACGGACTATGACGCGGCGCCCGCCGCCATGATTGTGGACGCCGTCCTCCGGGAGGTCTATGGCGGATTGCCTCAGCCGGTGACGCCCACCCCGACGTCCCTGTCCGAGAACCTCGGACGTTTTTTTGCGGCGAAGGCGACCCAACGGACGAAGACCGGTTGTTGCTGAACGGGGGGCGTTCGCTCAGCGGTCTGATTTGCGCAGTTTGATGTGCTGATACAGGCTGAAACCGGTCGCGACAATCGCGGCGAGCAGCAGCCCGAGGCCGGCGTTCACCACGAATCCCTTGTGTTGGGTCAGGCCGAAGACCACGAGCATGAACCCCGCGGCAAAACACACCCGGCCCGCAAGACGAACCACGCGCCAGCCATCGCCGCGCGGAGTGGGCGGATCAGTGGTCATCGCCGCTCGGTGGGACGGGGGACGGCGCGCGCTTCTCCCCCTCGTGGCGGTGCGTGCCCCAGATCATTTCGATCGTGACCCCCACAAACCCGCCGACCGCGCTGCCGGTGCCGGCCATCAACGGCACCACGTCCACTCCCCCGGCGCGCCAGCCCACCCACGCGCCCAGGATGGTCCCCGCCGCGACGCTGAAGAAGAATCGGTGGGCCCCCAGCATACCGATACCAGCGCCCAACACCCCGCCCAAGAGGGCGCCGCCGATGACGACACCCCAATGTCGGAGATAGAGACCGATCAGGATGCCGGTTACCGCGAAGATCGCGATCCCGACCGGGATCTGCCACGCGGCGGTCACGGGAGTGGTCTCTGGAAAGGTCATCGCCCTTACCTCGCAAGCCCTTGAGATCGAGTCTACCGGAAACGACCGCGCTTCCGCCATCCCGGCCCGCGCTTTACTTCTCGCGCGCAGCGCGTGTACCGTGGCGGAAGAGGAGGCGGGAATGACTCGAACCGCGATGGTCGCGCTGACGATCGCCGCGATCGCCCTCGTCGGCTGCCGTGG
>JBDSOK010000032.1:0-3686 GCA_039914845.1 Nitrospiria bacterium
AGCCCATTGCTCTCCTATACCAACGCCCGGGAGGTCGAAGCCGCCGGTGCGACCCTCGCCGACCTGCTCGCCGACCTTGACCGCCGGTATCCCGGCCTGCGATTCCGTGTGATCGACGAGCAGGAGAAGATGCGGGCGCATATGCGGTTCTTCGTCAACGGAGAGCAGGTCTTCGATCTGACGCGCCCGTTGCGCCCGACCGATGCGGTGCAGCTCGTGCAGGCGTTGAGCGGCGGATGAGAGGGGACCCGGACCGGCTCGACGGCCACGTCACCCGCTGCCCCTGCTCTATCTCGCCTACCACGATGAAGAATGGGGCGTGCCGGGCGCGCCGATTGAGCATCGCTTCCGAAGCATGAAGGACTATCCGCCCTACACCGAAGAAGCCGTGGCCTGGGCGAAGGACCTCAAAACCCGCGGCTTCCAATTTCTCGGTCCCACCGTCCTCTACGCCCATATGCAGGCCGTGGGCATGGTCAACGACCACAGCTTGGACTGCTTCCGCCGGACCCGGCAATAAGCACTGCTGAGCGGGCCGCCATTGCGTGGTGGTTTTCCTCCCCTGCTTACCGTCTTATTTCAAACTGAGCTACTTTGACCAGACCTCGATCCCCCGTAGCGGCATAATGACGCCACTCGGGGAATCCATGCCGACCTCACGTCGGCGGATCGCCTAGTTTAGGGGTGGGGGTCGCGGTGTGCGATCGCCATCCGATGCGGTGGTTTCTTCGTTGAAGAACGCTGTGATTTTCAATCAACACACCGAAGGGGATGCAAATGGGTACAACGATCAAGACTGGCAGTGCAAGCTGGGTGACGGCGTTCCTCCTGGCCGTGGTGATGACCGGGTGCGGCGATGGGAACAGCGGCGGAGGACTCCCGCTTGCCGCCGCGCCGACCGTCAGCGCCACAACCCCGGCCAATGCGGCCACCGGAGTGGCCATCAACCGGAGCGTCACCGCCACCTTCAGTGAGGCGATGGACGCCGCGACGATCACCGCGACGACCTTTACCTTAAAGCGCGGGCTCACGCTGGTTTCAAGCACCGTGGCCTACGCGGGCACGACGGCGACCTTAACCCCGGCGGGAAATCTCTCACCCGGCATCCTGTATACGGCCACGATCACCACCGGAGCCAAAACACCGGCAGGTAAGGCCCTGGCCGCCGCGAAGATCTGGAGATTTACCACCGGGTCAACGGCAGCGCTAGGTCCGGATCCCGTCATCCTCGGCACAGCCGGCGATTTCGCGATTCTGGCCAAATCCGGAATCGATACCGTTCCGACCTCCGCAGTGACCGGTAATATCGGTGTGAGTCCCATCGATTCGACCGCTATTACGGGATTCTCGTTGACCTTGGACAGCACGGGGACGTTTTCGACATCCGGTCAGGTTGTCGGAAAGGCGTACGCCGCCAACTATACGTCTCCCACGCCGTCTAACCTGACCACGGCGGTCAGCGACATGGAAACGGCGTTCACCGATGCGGCCGGGCGACCAACACCCGATTTCACCGAACTGGGTGCCGGAGATATCAGCGGACTCAACCTCGTTCCCGGGCTCTACAAATGGGGCACCGGGGTGTTGATCTCAACGGATGTCACGCTCGATGGCGGTCCCGATGATGTCTGGATCTTCCAAATAGCGCAAGGGATTACCCAGGCTTCCGGTGCACGAGTCGTCCTGGCCGGTGGGGCCCTGCCCAAGAACATCTTCTGGCAGTCCTACGGTGCCGTCGCGCTTGATACCACCGCTCACCTTGAGGGAATCGTCTTGTCTCAAACAGAGATCACCCTGGCGACCGGCGCCACCGTAAACGGGAGATTGTTGTCCCAGACCGCCGTGACCATCGACGGCAGTACCGTGACGGCCCCTTAGGTAGAGGGTACTCGGCGCCTCAGCCGGACACGTCATAACCAGGCACGATCAGAGCGGAGCTTCGGGGTGTTTCCCGAGGCTCCGTTCTACGCCTGAGGGTTGAAATCTTCGTTGGAAATCGTCTACTGTATGATCGCTGATGCGTACGGTTACCAAACCCACCGCGGCTTTCGACTCCCAGGCGTTTCTCGCGATGGTCGGGAGCGGGAAGACCCTCCTCAAAACCAAAAAGAATCACATCATCTTTTCGCAGGGCGACGCGTCCGACGCCGTGTTTTATATCCAGACCGGCAAGGTGAAGCTGTCCGTGCTGTCCCAACGGGGCAAAGAGGCGGTGGTGGCGGTGCTGGAACGCAGCGCCTTCTTCGGCGAGGCCTGCCTGACCGGGCAGACTCTGCGCATCGCGACCGCCGTGTCGATGGGACCGTCCACCGTCGTGCGCATCGAAAAAAGCGCCATGATGCGCGTGCTCTCCGACGAGCCCGCGTTCTCCGGTGTGTTCTTGTCGTACATCCTCTCCCGCAATATTCGGGTCGAGGCGGACCTGGTGGACCATCTCTTCAATTCCAGCGAGAAGCGCCTGGCTCGGCTGCTCCTGCTCTTGGCCCATTTCGGCAAAGACAGCAAGGCGGAGGTCATCCTCCCCAAAATGAGCCAGGAGACCTTGGCCGAGATGATCGGCACCACGCGCTCGCGCGTCAGCTTCTTTATGAACAAGTTTCGGAAGCTCGGCTTCGTCGACAACACCGGCGGCCTCCGAGTCCACAGTTCCCTCCTCAACATCGTCCTGCACGACTGATTTCCTTCGCCTGACAGGCTTTTTCCACCTCCGATGCCTGTATCTACCTGATTGCGCGAGCCCGACCCCATCACGTAGGGTTAAACAAGGGGATCAGTAAGAGTTGTACCCCGACTACCCTTTATGAAAATGGAAGGAACGCGCCATGAACGCTCATCGGAAGTCAGTCTCCTGCTGTGTCGGCCTGGTCTCTTTCGCCGCCCTGCTTTGCGCCCCCCCCGCAGGTTGGGCCCTGCCATTCCTGGGTGCGGCTGAGAGCTTTGCGGTCTTGGGCGCCTCGACGGTGACCAATACCGGCCCCACCACGATCAACGGAGATCTCGGCGTGTACGCGGGAACGTCGATCACTGGCTCCGAGACCATCACCCTCACCGGAACGGTCCACCAAACCGATGCGGTCGCGCTGCAGGCTCAAAGCGACACTACCGTGGCGTACAACGTGCTCGCGGGCCTGACGCCCACCAGCGACTTGACCGGTCAAGACCTGGGCGGTCAGACGCTCACGCCGGGCATCTATTACTTCGGATCGTCGGCCCAGTTGACCGGGCCCTTGATTCTCGACGCCCAGGGCCTCGACAATGCGATCTTCGCGTTCCAGATCGGGAGCGCGCTCACGACCGCCAGCGGCTCGTCGGTCTCCCTGATCAACGCCGGCCTCAATGACGGGATCTATTGGCAGGTCGGCAGCTCCGCGACGCTCGGAACCAGTACGGCATTCACCGGCAATATCCTCGCGCTTTCGAGCATCAGCCTGACGACCAGCGCAAGCATTGGATGCGGGAGAGCCTTGGCGCAGACGGGAGCCGTGACGATGGACACCAACGTCATCTCCGCCGATTGCGCCGGCGGCGGCTACAGCGGCGGGTTTCAGTCCACGCCGGACGGCGGCTTTGAGGTCATCGGTGCGAGCGGCGGCACCCACGCCGTCCCCGAACCTGCGACCTTCCTGCTTTTTGTCATGGGGTTGATCGGCCTTGCGGCTGGGACGAGGCGCGGTTGCATCGCGAGG
>JBDSOK010000122.1:0-19205 GCA_039914845.1 Nitrospiria bacterium
GCTCGTAAAAGGTGTCAAGAAAAAGGACGCTACGGCTGAGCGTGCGACCGATCCTCAAAGCGCGTGAAGCGATCGATAAACGTGAGCGGAACTTCACCGATGGGGCCATTCCGCTGTTTGCGGACCAAGATTTCGGCCACGCCGTGGTCTTCTTCCCGTTGGCTATAGACTTCCGGCCGATAGACGAACATCACGACATCCGCGTCCTGTTCGATCGCCCCCGACTCGCGGAGATCCGAGAGCTGAGGCTTCTTGTCTCCGCCCCGCGTTTCAACCGCACGCGATAGCTGGGACAACGCGATCACCGGAACCGACAACTCCTTCGCCAACGCTTTGAGGGATCGGGAGATATCTGAAATTTCCTGTTCGCGATTATCGGCATCGCCCCGTCCACGCATGAGTTGAAGGTAATCAACGATCACCAGCCCCAAACCGTGCTCCGCTTTGAGACGCCGGGCTTTCGCGCGGGTCTCCAACACCGTCATTGCCGCGCTGTCGTCGATGAAGATGGAGGCTTCGGTGAGGCGACTGGCCGCGTCGGTCAATTTCCGCCAGTCGTCACGCGCCAGAAACCCCGACCGAAGTTTATGGGCATCGACCCGCGCTTCAGAGCACAACATACGCAGCACGAGTTGCTCTTTCGACATTTCAAGACTGAAAATCGCGACGGTATGTCCGCCGCTGATGGCGGCGTGCTGCGCCATGGACAGCGCGAGAGCGGTCTTTCCCATCGAGGGACGCCCGGCGACGATGATGAGATCCGACGGTTGGAGTCCGGCCGTCATGTCGTCCAGGTCCTTAAAGCCGGTCGCCACACCGGTCACCCGCTCTTTTCGCTCATAGAGCCGCTCGATCATCTCGAAGCTGTGCTTGACGATCTGCTTGATGGGCGCAAACGAAGGGCGCATCCGGCGCTCGGCGAGTTCGAAGATGCGTCGTTCGGCCTGATCGATCAGATCCTCGACCTTCTCCGTATCTTCATAGCCGGACGTCACGATTTCCGTGGCCACGGAAATGAGGTTTCTGAGCAGCGCTTTCTCTTGGATGATTTTGGCGTGGTGGCGAACGTTGGCCGCGGTCGGGACCTGGGCCACGAGCTTTGCCAAATACGCGGGGCCGCCGACGTGGTCCAGCTCGTTGCGCCGACGCAGCCGCTCGCTGACCGTGATCTGATCGATGGCTTCGTTCGATTCCGAGAGGTCGATCATCGCCTGAAAAATCTTCCGATGGGATTCCCGGTACCACGCCGAGGGAGAGAGCGCCTCCAAGACTTTGCTCAGCGCCTGATTGTCGAGCAGGATCGCACCCAGGACGAATTCCTCGGCTTCCAGGTTTTGGGGCGGGACTTTTACAAAGGGATCCAGGCGTTCCACGATCGTCCCGACTCGATCTTCAGCCCGGCCGCCGGGCGAGGACGGCCGCGATCGCTGCGGCCAAAGACGTCCGTCGAGATCGCCGGGTTGCGGTGTCCGTGAGCATGACGTGGGTTGCGGGAGAGGACCGCGCGATCCCCCACGGCACATTCATCGCCCGCGCCTGTTCCACCACGTCGGCAGACGAGGGGGCGACCCACAGCACCGCCCGCACATTGCGGCTTCGCAGCTCACCGACCAGGCGAATGGCCGCCCGGTCAGCGGATGGGGCGGAGACCATAACGTCCATCGCGCCGTAGATCCGCTCAGCGGGCGAGCGGTCGAGCGCCTGTTGCAAACGTTCGACGTGGATGGCAAAGCCCGTTGAGGGTGATGAGGGACCGAATCGACCGATCAATTCGTCGTAGCGGCCGCCGCGTCCCACCTCATACCCCACCCCGTCGGCAAAGAGTTCGAAGGTCAAACCGGAATAGTATTCCCGACCGCGAATCTCCGCGAGGTCGATGACCAGCGACTTGGCCAATCCGTAGTGACGGGCCTGAGCGCTGACCTCCTTCAACGTCTCCAGCGCCCGGCGGCTCTCGGCGTGATCCACGATGTCCCGAGCCCGATCGAGCACCCCGACATCACCGACCAAATCGAGAATACCGGCCAAGTGTTCAGTCCGTTCACCGGCAAGAAGTTCACCGAGGCGCGTGCGATCCCGCTTGATGACAGCCTCTTCCAATTGCGACGCGCGTTCCGGCGACGCGCCGGTCGCGGCGAGCCAGCCGCGGAAAAACCCCACGTGCCCGATCACGACCGTGATCCCGGCCAAGCCGAAGGTCTTCAACACCTCCATGGCCAACGCCAGGATTTCCGCATCGGCGGCGGGTCCAGGATCCCCGATCAGTTCGGCGCCGAGTTGGAAGATCTCGCGTTCGTGTCCCGCATGTTCATCTTCATACCGAAACACATTCGCCCCATAGCATAATCGCATCGGCCGGGGGGCATCGCTCAGCAGGGTCGCCGCCATCCGGGCGACCTGCGGCGTGACATCGGGACGCAGGACCATCAGACGTCCGCTGCCTCGATCGGCCACGGTATAGGCTTTTTCGGCCAGCCCTGGACTCAAACCGGGGGTGATGACATCCAAATATTCAAATAACGGGGTGATGACCTCTTCATAGCCCCACCGACGGAACACATCGAACGCCGCGCGCTCCAAACTCCGGCGCACCGCCGTTGCCTCGGGCAAGAGCGTGGCCATCCCCTTCGGTAATAGAGCGCGGTCAGCCGATTTGACGCGAATCATCGGGCCTTCTCACGGAACTCGTCACTTATTCGGAAGAGCAAGGAATACTCCCACCGGGCCGTTGAGAAGGGGGGGCCAGGCGGAGCGAGGACCGGACCTGTAGGGCGGTTCGCGAACCGCCCCTACGAAGACGTGACAACCGGGCCGAAGTGACAACGCAGCAGACGCCCCCTTATCGACGGATCAGGTCACAGGCGGATTTGCTTGGCGGACAAAATGCCCGGCAAGCGACGGAGGTCATTGAGCGTTGTCGGGGAAACCGGCGAGTCGATGCCGATGACCGAAATGGCCTGACCGCCCGGGCGTTCGCGGGACAACTGCATCCGCGAGATATTGACTTGCTGCTCCCCGAGAAATGTGCCGATCGTACCAATCACCCCCGGTCGATCGGTATTGGAGAGCGCCAGCATCGCCCCTTCAGGAACGACTTCCACCGAAAAGTCGTCGATGCTCACGATACGAGGTTCACGGCGGTGAAAGAGCGTCCCCGCGATGCGGGACGTGGTATCGCCGATCAAGACCTCGACCGTCACCAGGCTGGCGAAGTCACCGGCATCCGTGCGCTTGGTTTCGCTCAATTCGATGCCGCGTTCTTTGGCGATGACCGGAGCGTTGACGTAATTGATGCTCTCCTCGAGGATCGGATTGAGCAAGCCTTTCAGGATCGCGACCGTAATCGGCGCGGTCGGAAATTGCGCGACATCCCCGCTGTATTCCACGGTCACCCGACGAAGACCGCCGTCGAGTCGCTGCGCCTGAAACGACCCCAGCTTCTCCCCGAGCGAGAGGTACGGCTGGATCTGCGGGAGGAGGTCGACGGGCACCGACGGAATATTCGCCGCGTTCCGAATGACCCCTTTGACCAAGAGATCCACGATCTGCTCGGCCACCGCGATGGCGACGTTCTCCTGCGCTTCGGTGGTCGATGCGCCGAGGTGCGGCGTGCAGATGAAATTATCCAGCGTGAGCAAAGGATGGGCCGGGTCCACGGGCTCCTTTTCGAACACGTCCAGCGCCGCGCCCCCAACCTTCTTGCTCACCAACGCCTGGTGCAGATCGGTCTCGTTGACGATGCCGCCACGCGCGCAATTGACGATCCGCACGCCGTCCTTCATCGTCGCGATCGTGTCGGCCCGCACCAGGTTGGTCGTTTCCGGCGTCAAGGGCGTGTGGATCGTGATGAAGTCGGCCCGCCGGAACAGGTCTTCGACGGACGCCTGCTCAACCCCCATTTGGCGGGCCCGTTCGGGCGACAGGTAGGGGTCGTAGGCGATGACTTTCATCATCAGTCCCTGGCCCAACTTGGCGACGTGACTGCCGATCTGCCCGAGCCCGACCACGCCGAGGATCTTCTGGTACAGCTCGACCCCCATGAACTTGGATTTCTCCCACTTCCCCGACTTGGTGGAGGCGGTGGCTTGAGGAATCTGTCGGGCGAGCGCACAGAGAAGTGCCATGGCATGTTCGGCGGTAGTAATGGTATTGCCGCCCGGCGTATTCATGACGACAATGCCGCGTTTGGTCGCCGCTTCGAGGTCGACGTTGTCGAGCCCCGAACCCGCCCGGCCCACCACCTTCAGCTTGACGCCGGCATCCAAGACCTTGGCCGTCACCTTGGTGGCGCTACGCACGACGAGCCCTTCGTAATGCCGAATCTCGTCCAGGAGCTGGTCGGCGGTCAACTTGGTCTTGACATCGACCTCCAACCCTGCCTGTTGTAAGATTTCGACGCCCTGCGTCGATAAACTATCGCTGACCAAGACCCGCATGCGAAGACCCCGTGGTGTTGTGGATTCGTCCGAACCCCGACCCGACCAGCAGACGGTCGATTATGATTTCAGCAGAATCTCCTGCGCAACCGCGACACCCTTCCCGAGCGTGATCCCGTGGCCCATACCCTTGAGCACCATTTCCACGGCCGCGACCGCGATGATCACGTCGAACGTATCGGCATAGCCCATGTGCGAGATCCGGAAGATTTTGCCCTTGAGATGATCTTGGCCGCCGGCGGTCGTGATCCCATAGCGATCGCGCAACCCCTTATAGACCGCCTCGCCATCGACGCCTTCAGGCGATTTGACCGCCGTCAGCGCGTCACTGGGCGAATCCTTGGCGAAGAGTTCGAGTCCGTCGGCCTTCATCGCTTCACGGGTGGCTCGGGCCAAACGCCCATGACGCCCGAAGATTCCCTCCAACCCCTCCGGCTTGAGCAACTCGAAGGCTTTTTGCAGTCCCACAATCAGCGAAATGGCCGGCGTGTATGCCGTGGTGTTTTTCCGGATATTGTCGCGTTCACGCTTCAGGTTGAAATAGAATTTGGGGAGCGACGCTTTCTCCGACGCCGACCAGGCCTTCTCGCTCAGCGAGACGAAGGCCAGGCCGGGGGGGAGCATCAGGGCTTTCTGCGAGCCGGTGATCACGACATCGAGGCCCCATTCATCGGTCTTGAGATCGAACACCCCCATGGCCGATACCGCATCGACGATGAGCAACGTATTGGGATAATTCTTCACGATCGCGCCCAGCGCCTTCACATCATGCGCAACGCCGGTGGAACTTTCACTGGCCTGGACAAACACCGCCCGAGCCGGGTCGCGCTTGAGCCGTTGCTCGATGGCCGCCGGATCCACCGCGCTGCCCCATTCCACCTTGACCTCATCGACCATCAATCCGTAGGCCTGGCACATTTTGACCCAGCGCTCGCCGAACTTGCCGCCGTTGATCGCGATCACTTTGTCGCCGGGCGACAGGACGTTCGCGATCGCGCTCTCCATGCCCCCGGTTCCGCTCGAGGCCAGGATCATCACGTCCTGGCGAGTCTGAAACAACCACTTGAGATCTTCCTTGACCGAGGCGACGATCGGTTCGAAATCCTTCGACCGGTGATGCACCATCGGCTGAGCCATCGCCAGCAGAATTTCGGACGGAACCGCCGTGGGGCCCGGCGCGAGGAGGTACTTTTTCTGCATGAGATCACTCCGGAAAAAACGAGGGGCTCACCCTACCATAGCGAAATTTGAGTGTCAAGGCATCCAGATTATGGATAAAAAAAGAGACAGCCCGGGCCTGCCGGGCTGTCTGAATCGACGGCATTTGAAGACGAGCGTTTACGTTTTTCGCTTCGCCGACGGCGCCTTCTTGGCCTCCGGCTTGTCCTCCGCCTTCGCCACAACCGGCTTTCGGAGCGGCGGGCTATAGGCCATCGGAATCTTTTCGACCTTCGGATCCCGGAGACTCATGACCCACGCCGTCAACATCCACGTCTGCTCATCGGTGAGTTTGTGGATCGCGACGAAATTCGGCATGATCGTGCGGCCGACCCACTCCTCCTGACCGGTATCCTTATTGATCTGCTTTGTCCCGGGGGTGATCTTTTGCGGGTCCTTGAAATGCTCGAACTCCCATTGCGCCTTGGTATGAATGGGTGATTCCATGTGTTGAAACTCGTGGACCAGATAGAACGACAGTTCGGTCCGGCTGCCGATCCCCGACAACTCCGGCGCTATGACCGCCGTGGCCCCATACTGCTTGATCGCATGGCAGGTTCCACACTTCATGAAGGCCGTCTGCGTGATGAATTGCTTCCCCCACATGATCGCGGGCGCCTCGGGATAGTCCACTCCCGGGTCGTGCATGTCGGTATGACACCGCGCGCACGCCGATTGGACCATCACCCCGGTGGCCAGTTGCCGATCCAAATGATGGACGATGCCATGGGTCTTCTCGACCTTCGTCGCCGGGCCGTCGCCGTCGTGGCACACCGTGCACCCGAATTTCTCGAACGGATGGTTCTTCATGTAGCCATCCATGAACGGATGGGTTGTAAACGGCTGCGGCTGGTCGGCAAACGCCGGGTTGGCGATGCCCATGTGGCAATTCATACACCGATCGGTGCGATTGAGATCAGGAAGCCAGGTCTGGGTCAGTTTGGGCGCCGTGCTCGCGAGCTTGGGGTCGCCCATCTTCTCGGCAAGCAATTGGAAATACTGGCGCTGGTACGGCTTCCACTCGGGGTTTTCCTCTTGATAGACCTGAAACCCGAGCAACCCGAGCAAGGTCAGGCTCAACACCCCAAACAGGATATTTTTGAACAACATCGGTCTCAGACTCCGCGTGACGGGGGACGGCCGGCGGCTACTTCTTAAACGACCGCTCGAGCCAAATGGCGAGTCCCACGAATATCCCCATGATGAGGCCCGTCCCCACCACCAAAAACACACCGATCTGCAGGTTTTCAAGCGTCATATCGTCCTCGTCGAAAATCCCTTTACGGGGTAACGTCGCTAGATTTTGAACCAGGGCGTGATGAGCAGGTACTTGATGTTGAACACCAACCGGATCATCACCTTGAACGGAACCAGCATCATCGTCATGAAGAAGAACATCATCAAGTTATATCGCACAAAACCGAGCGAATCGTAAAACTTCCGGTAGAAGAGAAACGGAATCGTAAACCCGATCGCGTAGAACGCCCCGGTGATCAGGTACGTCAGGAGATTGGCGGTCGTTTGGGCAATGCCGAACGCCTGCGAGAGGATGATCTCCAAGTCGATCAGCGACACCGCCCCCGCTTCCTTGTGGAGTTTCCAATTATCCCACGGCCAGTACCATGACCAGTCCAGGCCGCGCAGGTACACACCCACCACGATGAAGATGTACCAGAGCGCGAGACCGAAGGAGAACGTCCAGACGGCGAACTTTCGATCGCGGTAGTTGTACTGCCCGATACCCTTGGGATTGATATCGATAAATGGAACGATGATCAGACCGACGATGATCAATCCCGGCAGGACCACACCCGCCAGCCAAGGATCGAAGAACACCAGCAATTCCTGCAGCCCCAGAAAGTACCACGGGGCCTTCATGGGGTTGGGCGTCGTGTCGGCACTGGCCGCCTCTTCGAGGGGCGCACCGGAGAGCATGCACAGAACGATCAAGACGACGGTCGCCGCCAACATCGCGATGAACTCGATGTAGACCAGATGCGGCCAGACGAACATCGTCTCTTCCGGGGGCTTGCCCGACACGGGCGCGGTGCCGCGCACCAGTTCGGACAGGCCATAGGGTCTTTTCGGGTCGCGAGGGGTCACCGGCGCTTGCGTGTGTTCAGACATCTTGGCTCCTTGAGAATCCGACCATCGAGGCCTACAGCGGCCCCGAGAACCCGTCCTTGCGGATGCGCCAGAAATGGACCGCCATGAAAAACGCGGCGATCAGCGGAAGGCCCACGCAATGCAACACGTAGAATCGGAGCAAGGCGCTTTGACCCACCACGGTGCCCCCGAGCAGCATGAACCGAATATCGTTGTCGGGCCGCATCCCCAACTGAATCCCGAATGGACCCGCGACGCCGACCACCGGGGTCGCTTCAGCCATCTTCGCACCGACCGTGATGGCCCACAGCGCCAACTGATCCCAGGGGAGCAGATACCCGGTCCAGGATAAAATCAGCGTGAGCACGAGCAAGATGACCCCGACCGCCCAGTTGAATTCCCGCGGTGGCTTGTACGAGCCGGTGAGAAACACGCGGGTCATGTGGAGCCACACCAGAAAGACCATGGCGTGGGCCGCCCACCGGTGCATGTCGCGCATCAGATTCCCGAAGTACACGACGTATTGAAGGTCCTTGATGTCGTTGTACGCGCGACGGGTGTCCGGCACGTAGTAGAACATCAGGAACACGCCGGTGATGGTCAGGAGGATGAACATGAAAAAGGTCAGCCCTCCCAGACACCAGGTGTACCGGATTTTGAGCGCACCGCGTTTGACGCGGATGGGATGCAGATGGAGGATGACGTTCGAAAACACCGCGAGCGCGCGATTGACGTCCGTGTCCGGATAGCCGTGCCGAAAGATCGACCGCCACACCTGCGTGCCGACAATCTGCGCTTGAAGCTTTTCCAACCAACGAGTCATGTGTGATTCCTTATGATTAGGCCTTCACAAAGAACGGCTCGACTTCGCGTCCTTCCTCGGGCACCGTCAATCCCTCCACCGTCGATTGCGGATCAGGATCCTGGCGTTGAATGAAGTTCACCACGACCTGACCATCGATCGGATCGAGGGAGACCGCCGCCCGCCAAAGCGTGCGGGGCGCCGGGCCGCCGCGGACATTCCCGTAGATATCGTAAATACTGCCGTGGCAGGGACACCGGAAACGGGCTTGGTCTTGAAACCAGTTCGGCGTGCAGCCCAAATGGCGGCAGATCGCGACCAGGACGTAGAGCCCCTTCTCGTTGCGGACGACCCAAATCTGGCGCTCTTTCTTCAGGGTGTCGGTGACGCCCATCCCATAATCGGCGGGTTTCCCGATCTTGAAAATCGTCGGCGGCTCGTAGAGCACCTCGGGGAACATGAATCGAAACGTCCCGAACGCCGCCCCGCCCATCGAAGCCAGAAAGCCGCCCCACCCGACGAGCGCGAAGAACTTGCGTCGCGACAAATCCTGGTCTTTGAGGTGCTGTGCCGGATCAGATCCCGCCGGAATCGCCTTCATGACCACAACCTCCCATCCGCTCGCGTCCGGCGAGCGCAACAACCGAGCGCCTCGTTATGCATTGGATCGACCTTTGGGACGGCGGGCGGCTTTCGGCCCGGCCTTTCCCGACCGGTGGGTCCCGCGTCCACGCAGACGCCAGTACAACACACCACCGGCGAGCACGACGCCCCCGATCGCGTACCACCACGCCGTGTTCGACGACTCGGCGGCAACCCCGACCGAGGGGCCGAAATCGACGCGGGCGGTCCGCGGGGTGTGATGGTCCGCGGGCGTGTAATCGGCTTTGATCGTTTTCACCTCGTCGCCGACCGTCACGGTGACGGGATCGCCGGCATCTTGATCATGGAGATGGAGGAGGGCGGAATAAGAACCGTGTCGATCCGTAAACACCGTCTCACTGAGTGAAGTCCTGGGGTGGGCCACAACCACTTTCAAGTCGGCCCGAGGCGACCCATCGGCCGCGAGAACCGAACCGGACACCACGAACCGATGATCCACTTCATGCGTCGCCCATGCTGAACCGGAGAGCAGGACGACCACGACGACCGGCGCGAAACACCAGACTCTGAACGAGCGGTGGGTTCGAACCCGACAAGGGCCCTCCCAGCGGTTCCCGATATCTGCTCTGTACCAACGCGCCATCCCGAGTTCGATCACCAAGACACGATGCGTTTTCCGAACGTTTTGTGCCGGGGCCGCCAGCCGGACCCTTCAAAAGGAGCTGCATGGTACTACAGCATTTTTTCGGTTGTCAACTTTTTTTTCCATCGAAACGGGTGGAGCGCATCGAGGGGAATCGGCCTCGCATCCTTTACTTTTCATCGGAGGTGTTGCTACCATACCGCCTTCCGATATTCGAGGAGCGCAGCCATGACGCGACGGGCGGGACTAGTGGGTGGAGCGATGACGGTACTCGGCGTCATGAGCCTGAGCTTGGGCACGGCGTCGTGGTCTGCCGAATCTAAGGCAAAAGCGGATGCCGGGCCCGGCCGTGCGGTGCCCACGTTGGGCAATGAACACGTGAGCTCCCCCAGCGTCCCCCATGTGCCGTACAACACCTCGCCGCCCACGTCGGGACCGCATCTTCAATGGGTCGCGAAATGGGGCGTCCATACCACGCCGATCTTGCGTGAACTGCAGGTCCACAATCTGGAAGACGGCGGGGTCGCCATTCAATATAAGTGTCCGACACCCTGCCCCGAGTTGGTCGCGAAACTTGAAGCCCTGGCCGCACGCTATCGCGAGAAGGCCGACGCCGAGCGAGCCGCGGTGAGCCCGTTGCGCAAAAATCCCGGGGAACCCGCCCGCAGCCGGTACGACCATCTCATCGTAGCGCCCTACCCCGATATGGAGCGGACGATCGCCTTGACGGCCTGGGGCCGCATCGACGCCTTCGACCGGTACGATGAAGCGCGGATCGTGCGCTTTATCGAAGCCTACATCGGCATCGACCACCATCCCGCCGCGGAGAAGGCGCCTCCTCCGAAGACGCGGTAAATGCGGGTCCCCTCGAGCCGCTACCTCGCGCTCGCCGCGCTGTCCGGCGCGCTGCTCGTCCTCAGCTTTCCGCTTCCCCGCCTGACGCTCCTTGCCTGGTTCGCGCTCGTCCCGCTGCTGATTGCGGCATCGCAGGAATCCCCGCGCAGGGCGTTCGTGCTGGGCTGGATCGCCGGCGTCGTCTATTTCACGGGCACGCTGCACTGGCTCACCAACACGATGGTCAATTACGGCCACCTGCCGCCGTGGCTCAGTTATCCGATCCTGTTGCTGCTGACGCTCTATCTCGGACTCTACGTCGGGGGCTTCGCCTGGGCCGCCCGGACGCTCGCGGACCAACCGGCGTGGCGGCAGCTCGTCGCCCTGCCCGCGATCTGGACCGCCCTGGAGTTCGCGCGCGGCCATCTGCTCACCGGATTTCCCTGGGCCGCGCTGGGCTACTCGCAGGCCGCCGTCCTCCCGCTCATTCAAATCGCCGACCTGACCGGAGTCGCCGGCGTGTCGTACGTCCTGGTCTTCACCAACGTCGCGCTCGCGCAGGCCGTGGCGGCAGTCTGGCCCCGCGCCCATATGTCCATCCCGCTTCCGGTGGCATCCATCGTGCCGCCTCCCGCCTCCCCGGCCTCCCGCTCCCCGATCGTGCCCCTCGCCGCCGCGGTTTTGGTGCTCAACGGCATCTTGGCCTACGGGCACCGGCAATTGGAGGTCTTCCGCCGGGACGACGCGGCAGCGGAGCGGGTGACCGTCGCGGTCGTGCAAGGCAATATCGACCAGGATCAGAAATGGGATCCCGCGCATCTTCGCGACACGACCGAGCGCTACCAGGCGCTGACGCGCGAGCAGACGGCGCATCGGCCGGATCTGGTGGTGTGGCCGGAAGCGGCGATGCCGTTTTTTTTCGAGCGCGAGGACGTCTACCGCGGCGAGCTCGTCGCATTCGTCGAACGCGAGGGCGTGCCCCTGCTCTTCGGCAGCCCGGCGCTCGAGATGTCGTCGGAGAACACGCCGCGGCTCTACAACAGCGCGTACCTCCTCTCATCCGACGGCCGGGCGGCGGGCCGCTACGACAAGCTCCACCTCGTGCCGTTCGGCGAATACGTGCCCCTCTCCTCGCTGTTGTTCTTCGTGGACAAGCTGGTGGACGGGATCGGAGAGTTCGTCCCCGGCGAACGCGCGACGGTCTTCGACCTCGAGCGCTTCAAACTGGGCGTGATGATTTGCTTCGAAGTCGTCTTCCCGGATCTCCCCCGCCGGGCGGTCCTCAACGGCGCAACCGTCATGGCCGCCATCACCAACGATGCGTGGTTCGGTCCCTCGGCGGCCCCTTATCAACATATCGAGATGGTCGTGTTTCGCGCGGTCGAGAACCGGGTGCCGTTCGCGCGCGCCGCCAATACCGGCGTCTCGGGCTTCATCGACGCCACGGGCCGCCTCTTCAATACCACCGATCTCTTCGTCCCCGCGACCCGCGCGGCGACGCTCGCGCCGAGAACCCGCACCAGTTTCTACACGCGCTACGGCGACCTCTTCGCCTGGCTCTGCGCGGCGGCGGGCTTGCTCGCGGTCGGGCGGGCGGCATGGACCCGCGGCAGACCCGCAGCCGGTCCTCCCGGTGGCATCGAGAGGCGACGGCATGCTAGAATGCCGCCCGTCGATCCCCCACGGAAGGAGCCGTCGTGATGCTGGAAGAGTCGCAAGCCCGCTATGAAGATCTTCGCCGCCGCATGACCACTCTGCGGAGGTATCTTTGACCCCGCGCAACTGACCGCCCGCCTCGACGAGATCGAGCGCCTCACCGCCGCCCCCGACTTCTGGCAGGATCAGCGGCGGGCCAAACCCGTGACCCAGGAAAAATCTCGGATCATGCGCGAACTCGATCAGTGGCGCATCGCGGGACAACAGGCCGAGGATATCGCGGCCGCACTCGAGCTCTCGGCCGGCGACGACACCTCGTTGCTGGCTGAATTGACGCAGCAGCTCGACGCGTTGGAGCGCGTGATCGCCCAATTGGAGCGCGACAAACTGCTCTGCGGCGAGAAAGACATCAACCACGCAATCGTCGCCATCCATCCCGGCGCCGGCGGCACGGAGTCTCAGGACTGGGCGCAGATGCTGATGCGGATGTACCTGCGCTGGGCCGAGCGCTCGGGCTACGGCGTCTCGGTAATCGATCTCTTGGCGGGCGACGAGGCCGGCATCAAGAGCGTCACGTTCGGCGTGGCGGGCGACTACGCCTACGGCCGCTTGCGGGTCGAGGCCGGCGTGCACCGCCTGGTCCGCATCTCGCCCTTCGACGCCAACAAGCGCCGCCACACGAGCTTCGCCTCGGTCTTCGTCTATCCCGAACTGGACGACGACATCGACATCGTGATCGACGAGAAGGACCTCCGCATCGACACCTACCGCTCGTCCGGCGCGGGCGGGCAGCACGTGAACAAAACCTCATCGGCCATCCGCATCACCCATCTGCCCAGCGGCGTGGTGACGCAATGCCAGAACGAGCGGTCGCAGCACCAGAACAAAGAAGTCGCGATGAAGGTGCTGCGCGCGGAGCTGTACGAACTGGAGCGCCAAAAGAAAGAGGAGGACATGGCCCAGCTCACCGGCGTGAAAAAAGACATCAGCTGGGGCAGCCAGATCCGATCGTACGTCTTCCAGCCCTATCAAATGGTCAAGGACCACCGCACCGGCAAGGAAGTGGGCAACGTCTCCGCGGTGATGGACGGCGACCTCGACGGCTTCATCGAAGCGTATCTGATGCAGACGGCGGCGGGGGCGGCGGCGAAGAAGTAGCCGGGGATAAATGATCGCGTTCGGATCGAGGGCCTACACGCCTTATTGGGCGAGTTGTCGATTCCAGTCTTTTCACATGGTCTTGCTTGACCTGTCGTACGTGTTTTAGTACGCTTCGGAACAGGAGGACCACGATGATGACGACCTTAACGGCCAGCGCGGCGCGGGCGAAACTGTACCAGCTTCTGGATCAGGCGGCGGCCTCCCACGAGCCGGTGCAGATCATGGGCAAACGCGCCAATGCCGTCCTCATTGCCGAAGAAGACTGGCGCGCCATCCAGGAAACGCTCTACCTCCTGTCGGTCCCGGGTATGCGGGAGTCGATCCGGAAGGGACTGAAAACCCCCGTCAACAAGTGTCTGACTAAACTGAAGTGGTAGCCTGGACGCTTGTCTTCACACGACAAGCCCAGAAAGACGCCAAGAAGCTCGCGGCATTTGGCCTCCGCCCCAAGGCGGAACGGTTGCTGGCCCTTGTCACACGCAACCCTTTTCAGAACCCACCACCGTTTGAAAAGCTGGTCGGCGATCTGGCCGGCGCCTACTCCCGCCGAATCAACGTCCAACACCGCCTCGTCTACCAAGTGCTGCCGACTGAAAAAACGGTGAAGATCATCCGCATGTGGACGCATTACGAATAACCCTTGAAGCCGCGACAGGGCGAGGCGCCCTCGCTGTGCTTCTTGAGATCCGATACCGATCGCATATCTTCGGTGAGGCTGACGCTCATGGGTCCAGCGCGTCGCCGGACCGCGCGGCTTGATAATCCCCCCCGGATTGCCCTATAGTGCCTGCGCCCCCGATGGACGATCTCAACGATCAGATTCGCCAGCGTCTCCTCAAGGTCGAGGCGTTGGCCGCCCGCGGTATCGATCCCTTCGGTCAACGATTCGAGCCCGGCGACACGTCCCGGGCCTTGTACGACCGGTACGGGGCAATGACCCGCGAGACCTTGGACGAGACCAAACCGTCCGCGGCCGTGGCGGGGCGCGTGGTGGGGCTCCGGCGGTTCGGGAAAGCGGCGTTTGCGCATCTGCAGGACGCCGGTGGACGCATCCAGCTCTATCTGAAACAGGATCGATTGACGCCCGAGGGCTTTGCGCTGGTCGAGCAACTCGACCTGGGGGATTTTCTGGGGGCGCACGGGCGGCTCTTCCGGACCAAGACCGACGAGTTGACGATCGAGGTCGATGCCGTCACCCATCTCGCCAAGGCCTTGCGGCCGCTGCCCGAGAAGTGGCACGGGCTGACCGACGTCGAGACCCGTTACCGGCAACGCTACCTGGACCTGATCGCCAATCCCGACGTCCGGGAGACGTTCGTCCGGCGCAGCCGGCTCATCGAATCGATCCGGACCTTTCTCAACCGGCGCGGCTTTCTCGAGGTCGAGACGCCGATGATGCAGGCGATCGCCGGGGGCGCCGCCGCGCGGCCGTTCGTCACCCATCATAATGCGCTCGGCGTCGATCTCTACCTGCGCATCGCGCCGGAACTGTATCTGAAGCGACTGATCGTGGGCGGGATGGACAAGGTCTACGAGATCAACCGCAATTTCCGGAACGAGGGCGTCTCCACGATCCACAATCCCGAATTCACGATGCTTGAATTTTACATGGCGTACGCCGACGTGACCGATCTGCTGCCGTTTACCGAATTGCTCGTCACCACGGTGGCGCGCGAGGTCTGCGGGACGCTGGAGTTGACCTATCAGGACCGCGCGATCGATCTGCGGCCGCCGTGGAAGCGCATCGGCATGGCGGAGGCGATTGCCGACCATCACCAGGTGGAGGTGGGCCTGCTGCGGGATCGTGCGGCGGTCGCTCGCCTGGCTCAGACGGCAGGCGTGCCGGTCGCGCCCGGCGATTCGGTGGGCCGCATGCATGCCGCGCTCTTCGAGCACACGGTCGAATCGACGCTCATCCACCCCACGTTCATCACCGATTTTCCGATCGAGATTTCGCCGTTGGCCAAGCCCCGGCGGGACGATCCCTCGCTGGCCGAGCGCTTCGAGCTCTTCATCGCCGGCCGCGAGATCGCCAACGGATTCTCGGAGTTGAACGATCCGCTGGATCAGCGCCGACGCTTCGAAGCGCAGATGGCCCAGCGCGCCGGAGGCGACGACGAAGCGCATCAGATGGACGAGGACTACCTGCGCGCGCTGGAGCACGGCATGCCCCCCACCGCCGGGGAAGGCATCGGGATCGATCGGCTCGTGATGCTCCTGACGGATCAGGCGTCCATTCGCGACGTGATCCTCTTTCCACAAATGAAGCCCGAGGGATAGGGCCTGTCCATGAAGGGCCGTCTCCTGCGTTGTCGCTGCGCTTCCGGTGCTCACGTACGAACCAGTACGCTGCGCTCCGAGGCTCGCTCCGCCTTGCATCCGACCCTTCCTGAACAGGCCCCAATGCTGGAGCAAACGTGAATTATCCCCTTCTCATCGCGCTTCGCTATCTCCGCGCCAAGCGTCGGCAACGGACCATTTCGCTCACCACCGTCATCTCCATCGCCGGGGTCACCCTCGGCGTGGCGGCGCTGATCGCCACGCTCGCCGTCATGAGCGGCTTCGAAGAAAACCTCCGCGAAAAAATTCTCGGCACCAACGCCCACGTCATCATCGTCGATCGCACGCAACGGCCCATCGAGCGTTACGCGGACATCCTCAAGACCGTCTCCGGCCTCCCGCACGTCGTCGCGGCCACGCCCTTCATTTACAATCAGGTCCTGCTGACCGCCGAGTCGAACGTGCACGGCGTGATTTTGCGGGGCATCGATCCCGTGACCGAAGGCCTGGTCACCGACGTCGAGCGCAATCTGATCGACGGGCGGCTGGCCGATCTCGCATCCACCTTTCCTCCGCCGTCCGACACGAAGGGGCTGTCGCCGCGCTCCGGCATCGTCATCGGGAAAGAACTGGCGCTCCGCCTGGGCGTGTTCATGGGCGATACCCTCAACGTGGTGTCGCCGCAGGGAACGATGGGACCCTTCGGCATGGTGCCCAAATTGCGCCCCTATCAGGTCGTCGGCATTTTCGATTCGGGCATGTACGACTACGACTCGTCCATCGCCTATATTTCCCTGGCCCAGGCGCAGGACTTTTTTCAGATGGGCTCGGCGGTGACGGGCATCGAAGTCAAGGTCGATGAAATTTTTCGCGCCCAAGCCGTCGCCGAGGAAGCCGAAGCCGCCCTGGGCGGCTCCTACTGGGTCCGCGATTGGCGGGACATGAACCGCAATCTCTTCTCCGCGCTCAAGCTCGAAAAGATCATCATGTTTATCATCCTGGTGCTGATCATTCTGGTGGCGTCCTTTAACATCATCGGCACGCTGACCATGATCGTCATCGAGAAATCCCGCGAGATCGCGATCCTCAAAGCCATGGGCGCCACCCGCCGCGCGATCATGGGCATTTTCATGCTGGACGGATTGATCATCGGCGGGGTGGGCGTGGTGATCGGCATCCCGCTGGGTTATTTGGTCTGCTGGGCGATCGAGCGGTTCTACACCCTGCCGGCCGACGTGTATTACATCAGCCACATCCCGGCGAACATCTACCCGTTCGACGTCGCCCTGGTGGCGGGTTCTGCGCTGCTGATTACGTTCCTGGCGACGGTCTATCCCTCATGGCAGGCGGGCCGCCTGGCCCCGGTGGAAGCCCTGCGGTATGAGTAACGCCATCATCGAAACCACGGACCTGCGCAGGTCATTTATCCTGGGACGGGACACCATTGAGGTGCTGCGGGGTGTGTCGTTGCGCGTGGACCGCGGGGAAACAATCGGCATCGTGGGCGCGTCCGGCGCCGGCAAGAGCACGCTCTTGCACCTGCTCGGGGGCCTGGACCGCCCCACCTCGGGGTCGCTGATCGTGGGCGGCGTGCAGCTCGATCGCCTGCGCGAGCAGGACCTCGAAACCTTCCGGAACCGGACGGTCGGCTTCATTTTCCAATTCCACCATCTCCTGCCGGAGTTCAGCGCGTTGGAAAATGTGATGATGCCGGGCCTGATTCGGGGCCTCGCGACCGACGCCATGGCCGAGCGGGCGCACAAGATCCTGGCGGACGTCGGTCTCGCCGCGCGCGTGGGGCACCGCCCAGGGGAATTGTCGGGCGGCGAGCAGCAACGCGTCGCGATCGCGCGGGCGCTGGTCCTCGCGCCGCCGCTGGTGCTGGCCGACGAGCCCACCGGCAACCTCGACACCCACACCAGCGACGAGGTGATGGCGGTGCTCAAGCGCCTGCATCAGGCCCACGGCACGACGTTCGTGATCGTCACGCATAACGAGAAGCTGGCGATGCAGACCGATCGGGTGGTGCGAATGGTGGACGGAACAATCGAGGGATCGTAGGGGCGGGTTCACACCCACCCCTACCGACACGGCGTCAGAATCCTACGGTGACTTGAGCCATGTATCGCCGATTCGGGCGTTGACCGGCTTCCAATCCCAATTCCTCGGCATACGTCGCCGCGTCGAGCTTTAGGAGCCAGAAATCCAGCGTCGCGCCGGCCGTGGTATAGCCCTGATAGGCCCCCGCCCGGAGTGAGAGGATTTTGGGAAACCGCGCCTCCACGCCCAGGCGCGTGCGCTTGAAGACATTGTCGTCGGTCCCCGCCGCGTGGGTCAGATCGTCCACCTGAGCCGCCAAGGTGACACCCAGCGGGCCCCACGACGGATTGAGGGCGAATCCCGCGTTGTACTGCTGCGGGATGACGCCCAGGGCGTCGAAATCCAGATCGCCGATGTGCTGGACCACCAACGCGAACGTGGGGCTCAACGGCAGCCGGGGATTGAATTTGACGCCGGCCCCGAACGCGACGTCGGCGGCCTGCTCCAGATTCTCGTCCGCGGGATCGAAATTCCCGCCCGAGACGTCCAACGCGTTGTACGTCCGCTGGAGGCCTTGCCGGTTGATGAATTCCGCCGTCGCGCCGATTTGCAGCATCCGACCCCGGATTCCGAACGCCCCGGCGATCAATGCGCCGGTGTCGACGCGCAGATCGGCCGCCACCTCGGGAAACACGGGATTGCGGATTTCCAGGTCCATCGTCGCCTGGCCCAGGCCGACGATCGCGAAATTCCGCAGGACCACGCTCGGCGTGGCCGCGGCACGGACGTGGCGAAACTCCCCGACATTGGCATTGAGGAACTGCGCGACCTGCACGATGTTCTGGCCATTGAGGTCCTGGAGGTCCTGATACATCGCGCGCACGCCGGGACTCCATTCGACCAGGGGATTGATCAGGTCCACTTCCCACTTGCGCACGTCGTTCAGCCCGGCGGGATTATAGAACGGCGCATTGGCGTCGTCCGACAGGGTGATGAAGGCGCCCCCCATCCCCATCGGACGGATCCCGCGATACAGCGAGGGGAGTTCGGCTGCGACGGCGGGCCACGCCATCGCCATGAGAGCGCTCAGGACCGAGGCACTGACCAAGCGGGGCAAAGACATACGGCCTCCTCGATTAGTAGATGAGATCAACGAACGCCTGCAGCTCCGCTTGCTCGATCGTGCCGTCGTTGGGGGTCAACAGCGACCCATCGGCATCCTCGATCGAATCCTGAAATGCCTGCAGTTCGTCGGTGATGGTCAGAATGCCGGTCGCGGCCTCGACGGCGGCGGCGGAGGCGATCAGACGGCTCATGTCGGCCTCGACCGTCGCGGTGAGCGTCGCGTCCACGACGAATGGCCCGTAGGTACCGTTACCCTGATCGGCCGCCAGCAGGACCGATCCCACCAGGTGAGCCGCGGACG
>JBDSOK010000199.1:0-4161 GCA_039914845.1 Nitrospiria bacterium
TCCCGATACGCGTCGTCGATCGCTTCGCTCGCCGTGTCGAGCACGCGCTTGGCCGGTTCATGCGCCCCGCGGCTCAGGAGCTCGTGAATCCGTCGGGTTTGCAGGCGCAGGTACGCCAGCGACTGGGGCACCCCGTCGTGCAGCTCCGAGGCCCTGGCGCGCCGTTCATCGGCCACCGCCCGGAGCCGTCTGGACGATGTCCGCCGCCGGCGCGTCGCGACACGCAGACCGACCGATTCCCCTCTCCATCGCGACCACTAATCCCCCAGCAGGACATGCCACACCGGCGGCCAGACCAACAACGTGGCCGCCCCGATTCCGACCAGAAAGACGGTCAGCCAGACGCCGCCGTTGAGCTGCTTCCGGCGGAGCAGTCCGTGTAAGATCAACCAGCTTCCGAGCCAGGCGAGCACCATGAGAGTTTCGTGTCCTGAGTATGGCCCGATCCGCTCCGCCCCCGGCATCCAGAGCTTGCCGACGGCGTGAACGGTCTCGGCAAACGGCGTGGATGCTTCGGAGGCGTATACCGCGAGTCCCAACACCAGCATGCCGATCATGGCCGAAAGGTAAGCCGCAATCCCGGCGCCATTGGGAATCGAGAGCCGTTGTGGCGCTTCCACCCTTTTTTCAGAACTCACGGTGGTCTCCAGGTTTAAATGGCTTTCAACTTCGTGACCGCAGCCCCAAGACCGAATACCATTGTGAAATAGAAAAAACAGAGGGCGATCAGGACGGCCATCGCTCGTCGTGTCCACCCTCGTTCGACGATCTCCCGGCCGTAGCGCCACGCGATAAACGCGGCGGCAACCGAGAGCGGGAGCGTAAACAGCGCCGTGAACGCCTTAAACTCGAAGAAGATGTTATGGACGTCGGGCATCGTGGCCAGAAAGTAGGAGCGCGGAGAATCGGGTGTATCCGCTCGATAGGCCATATAGATCCAGTTCCCCGAGGCGATCGTCAGGAAGGAGAGGGTCGCCATGACCGTGGTCACGATCTGCAGATCGGGGAACGCCCCGATCCTCCCCATGAACAACCTCCAGCCCAGATAGAGGCCGATGGTCACGTTGACCAGCAGAATGAACGCCGTGAGGCCGTGGAGTGCGGCCCCCAAGGCATAGGCGGAGGGGCCCAGGAGCGTCGCGAACGGCACCGTGGCCAACACGACGACCGCGAACATCGCGACGAGGATCCCCATCACAAAGACGAGCGACAGGGTTGACCACTCGTCGTACCGCTTGGGCGTCCCCTCCTCGTCATTCTCGTCTTCTACGATGTCGACCAGCATGGTTCTGCCCCCCCCAGGTCCCACGTCCTACCGCTCAGACATTCCCCGCTACGTCGCGCTGATGGTCAGATAGGCCACTTCGCCGCTCATGCCCGGATGGATGTCGCAGCGAAACGAGATCTTGCCCGAGCGCGTCGGGGTGAACGAGATGGAGACCTCTTCGCCGGGCTCCAGATAGAGGCCCTCGATGCCCTTGCCGTAGGTCACGACCGCGGCCGTCTCCACGCGAACCTCAAGCCCTTTGAACGCGGACGAGGCGAAGCCGTGCTCGAACGCGTCCTGATTGTTGAGCACGATCGTCAGTTCTTGATCGACCTTGAGCACGACGGGCTCCACGTAAAAGGTGGAATCCCGAATCACCACCTCGATCGTGCCGTCCTCGTCCTCCTCGGCAAGTCCCATGGGCGCGAGCCCCGCCAACAACAGGCAGATACCCGCCACGCCGCTCCATCCACTTCCCGCCGGCCCCCCTCGTCTCATCAATATTTGCTCCGATGCCGTCGCACACTCAGGCCGGACTGACTCTGAGCATGAAGACCTCGCCCTTCATGTCCGGGTGCAAGTCGCAGGTGAACGTGACCTTGCCCTCGCGGACCGGGGTAAACCGGATACGAACGTCCTGACCGGGGCTGAGATGGAGTCCCCGAAATCCGATGGTGTCGGTTTCGACGTCGTCGGTATCGATCCGGACGTCTTTGGTCTCGACCAGCGCCCAATTGAACCCATGCGTGATCGAGTCGGCGTTCCTCAGACGGATGGTCGCAACTTCTCCGACCTTCAGGAAACCCGACCGCACGTGGTAGGCCGAGTCCTCGATCACGATCTCGATGGCGCTCCCGATCCCCTCTGCCGCCTTCACCGTCCGGGAAGGCATCGGGAAGGAACAGGTCGCCGCAATGGTCAGACAGGCCGTCACGATCAACAGCATGATCCTCATCCGTCCTCCTTCTCTCTGCACGCCGCCGACCATCAACGCCGCGTGTTCCCCGATCGCAACGGTGCGGACATGTTGTCCTGATCCGGCATTTCAAAATCGGTACGCGAACGAGATCGCCACCACGTGGACCGTGTCATCGGGGTTCTCCTCGCCCAACGTGACGACGTTGGCGAGTGTATCGGGCTCGACGTTCTCCACCGCCCAATCGGTTGCGGTAAACTTCTCCATGCGGTAGCGCACCTTCAGCGACAGATCCCGCCGCAAGCGGTACGTGCCGTGCACGGCGAGCGAATTGAGCCGGGTGATGGACGCCGGCAGCGGGACCGTGGTGAGCGCGGACCCGGCGGTGACGTTCACGGCGCTCTTCGACCGAGCGTACACGTAATCGGCGCCAAGATCCAGCCGGTCCGCGATCACGGTCGTCACCCCGGCGCCGACCGTGTCCACGCGGTCGCGGTGGTCGGCAAACCAGTCGCGGGTGGGATCGGCGGCTTGGACGAGTTTGATCCCCCCGCCGCTGAACTGCCGTCCATCCTGTTCGGACCGGAGGTTCTCGTATGCGTAGAAGGCATAGGTGGTGATCGTGTCCGTGGGGAGATAGCCGGCATCCACGGTGTAGTTCTTGATCGTGCTGCCGGTCAACCCCATCTCGGAGCGCTCGTAATCGTCCACGAGGTAGCTGCCGTTGACGCCGACGGTCCAGGTGTCGCTCGGAGCCAGGGTGGCAAAGACGGCGACGATGTCCCGGCGACGATCGGCCAGGAAGTATTTCCGCAGGTCGGGGTGGTTCTCCCAGCTCCCGGGAACCGTCGACGTGTACCCCGGATCGTAACTCGAGAGAAAAGGCTCATCGCCGCGATACGTCGAACCGCGGCGGTCGGCGCGCGACAGGCGGACTCCCGTGTCGATCTTTTCCATCAGCCGGGTTTTTAGGCCGAGCCGATACGTGTCCTCGGTGGCGTCCTCCCGTTCCGAGTACGTGCGCTCGGTCTCCTTGCGCTCGACGCCGGCCGTGAGGTCCATCCGGCGGAAGAACCGGTAGCCCGCGTCCAGCTTCATCTGGTGTTCCTGATAGCTGTACGGCTCGTTGAACCGGCGCCGACTGCTCGCGACGCTCGTGTCTTGGGTCTGGGAGTCGCCGCCGATGTAGACGTATTCGTCCCGAGGCGTCTTGTTGGCGCGGTCGTCGTAGCGGTAGCCCGCGTTCACCGAGAGTTTCGGCGTCGGCCGCGAGGCGACCCGGACGTTGAGCAGCGTGGTGTCGATCCAGCCGTCCAGCGAATTTCGGGGCAACGGCTGGGTGACGCTCGCCGCCAGGACGGGGTTGACCGTGTACGGCAGGAACTCCTGGTCCTGGATCATGCGACCCAGCGCGAGATCGGCGGTCACGCGCGTCCGGTCCGTCAGGTTGTAGCCGCCGCCGGTGCTGACTTGGTGGAATTGGTTGTCCGGCGGCAGGTGCAGCCGGCCCTCTCCGGTCGGATAGCCCGCGGAAGGATCCCAACCGGTGATGGCCGCGTACGGATTCTCCCAGGTGAAGATGATCACCTTCGCCCGGAATGTTTGCGCGAGAGACGTCGCATACCGCAACGCCCCCCTCGAACCATCGGAAAAGTCGATCGGGACCAGAATGGTTGCGATCATGAATTCCGGTTTTGGCGTCTGCATCGCCTCGTCCTCCACTGGGCTCGTCTCTCCCCCTCATTATGAGAGAAGGCGGGCGGGATTCCCATACCCCGAAGGGGCTATTCGTCGGGGACAAACGAGGCGGCGCGCACCTTTCAACGCCAGGTACCGCATCGTCGTGTAACGAAGGCGGTCACACTATACCGAAAAGATCAACGGGTGTTCTACGAAAGCGAGCCGAGCCTGGGACTCCACATCGTCTGTTCGGGGCGGGTAAAGCTGAGCCGATCGTCCCCGATGGGCCGGAAACAGA
>JBDSOK010000217.1:0-2987 GCA_039914845.1 Nitrospiria bacterium
CCTCATTATGAGAGAAGGCGGGCGGGATTCCCATACCCCGAAGGGGCTATTCGTCGGGGACAAACGAGGCGGCGCGCACCTTTCAACGCGACGGACGGCACACGGTGACCGCGGAGACCATGGACGAGGGCGTGGTCGGCTTCGTCACGCGCGACGACTTTCACGCCTTCCTGCGGCAGAATCCCTCCGTCGCCTTGCGAATGCTCGAACGCCTTGCCGGCGAACTGCAACGCGCGAAGGGGATACCGTCGCGCGACTGGGAGGAGACGAATACGCGATCATCCTCGCCGATATGGCCCAATCGCAGGACGCGATGGGAATCGCGCAGAAGATCCTCGATCGTGTGCGTGAGCCGGTGTGCGTGGCGGGACACGAGTTGGTCATCAGCGCCAGCATCGGCATCACGCTCTATCCCGCCGACGACGACCGGATCGAGCACCTGCTCAAGAACGCCGACACCGCCATGTACCGGGCGAAAGAACAGGGACGGAATACGTATCAATTCTATACCGCGGACATGAACGCCGAGGCCGTCCAGCGGCTGACCCTGGAAACCGACCTCCGCCGCGCGCTCGAGCACGGGGAGTTCCTGCTCCATTATCAACCCCAAATCGACTTAAAGAGCGGCGCCCTCGTCGGCATGGAGGCGCTGATCCGGTGGCGGCATCCCCGCGAAGGGCTGGTGCCGCCCGCGACCTTCATTCCGCTCGCCGAAGACACCGGCCTGATCGTGCCGATCGGCCAATGGGTCATGCGCACGGCGTGCGCGCAGAATAAAGCGTGGCACGACGCCGGCCTGCCCAAGCTGCGGGTCTCGGTCAACGTCTCGGCGCGCCAGTTCCGGCAGAAATCGTTCCCCGAGACCGTCGCGTCGATCCTGCGCGAAACCGGACTGGATCCGGCCTATCTGGAACTGGAAGTGACCGAAAGCCTCATGATGGATCACGTGGAGGCGGCCATCGTGACCTTGAAGGCGTTCCACGGGATGGGGATCACGCTCTCGATCGACGACTTCGGCACGGGCTATTCGTCGCTGAGCTATCTCAGACGCTTCCCGATCGATTCGATCAAGATCGATCGATCGTTCATCGGTTCCCTGGCCACCGACTCCGATCAGACCGCCATCGTCCTCGCGATGATTTCCCTGGCACATACGTTACGGCTTCGCGTCGTCGCCGAGGGCGTCGAAACGACCGGGCAGGCGGCATTTTTACGCGAGCACGGCTGCGACGAGGGTCAGGGATATTTGTTCAGCAAGCCGCTGGCCGCGGACCTGCTCGTGCCGCTCCTGAGAGCCCGCGCGCTCCCCATTCCCGCCCCATAGCCGTTCACGCGATGTCCCGTCGTTTCTCCTCAAATTCCTCCTTGGAAATTTCCCCGCGCGCGTAGCGCTTCGTTAACATTTCAAGAGCCGACTCGCGGGGAGAACCGCCTCCCACCATCTTTCCGGCCACCCAAACCACCAAGAGGCCCATCCCCGCCACGACAAAGATCCAGAACAGGATCATCAGAAACCCACCCGCTCCCATTCCCACCGTCGACATCATATTGCCGTCCATCATCCTCGGACCCTCCGGTGGTCATCGTGAAATCAACCCGAGCGTTTCTCGACGGTCTGCGATGAACCGGTGTGTCTGCCGTCGCTCAGCCGGCGATCGGTCATCGTTACCTTCCCAAGGTATAGCATCGGACGTCGGCGATCATCCATCCTGAATCCGGACGACCGCGGACGATCTTCGGAGCGAGAAGGACCTAACCCTCCGGAGGTAGATGCGCGACGCAGCTACGAGGTAAAAAGAGGTCTAGCGGGTGGACGGCGGCAAGGTGGCGATGAGGATCCAATACTCGTGGACGGTGTTGACGACGCGCATGAAACTCTCGAACTCGACGGGTTTTTGAATATACGTATTGACGCCGAGATCGTAGCTGTTCACGATGTCCTGCTCGCGCTCCGAGACCGTGAGCACGATGACCGGAATGGTCCGCAGGTCGTCATCCTTCTTGATCTGCTGCAAGACCTCCATGCCGCCGATTTTCGGCAGATTGAGATCGAGCAAAATCATCCCGGGACGAGGTGATGTGCCGGGGTCCTGATACCGGCCGCGGCGGTAGAGGTAATCGAGCGCTTCCTCACCGTCCCGTACCGCGATCAGATCGTTTTTCACGCGGCCTTTCGCGAACGCACGCCGGGTGATTTCGATGTCTTGGAGATTGTCCTCCACCAACAGGATGGTCACCGGTCGAGCGGTGGTCATCGTCATGAGAGAGGCTCCCCGCCGGGGATCGTGAAAAAAAACGTGCTCCCCTCTCCGGGCCGGGATTCGACCCAGATTCTGCCGCCTCCGGCCTCGACGACTTTTTTGCAGATGGCCAGCCCCGCGCCGGTGCCTTCAAACTCTTCCTGGGGATTCAATCGCTCGAAGAGGTCGAAAATCCGCTCATGATATCGCGGATCGATGCCGATCCCGTTGTCGGCGACGGAACACACCCACGCGGCGGCTTCATCCCGACAGGCAATGTCGACGAGGGCGGGCGTCGAGGTGTTGAACTTGATGGCGTTGGACATCAGGTTCTTGAAGACTTCGCCGATCCGTACCGCGTCGCAGACCACCGTCGGCATCGGCGACGCGATGCTCACCTCGGCCCCCTTCTCACGGATCGCAAACGCGAGGTCGCGCTGCGCTTGCGCAACCACCCGGTTCAAATCCACCGGTTGCACGGCGGCCTCCTTACGGGACAGCGCGGTCAACACCAGGAGGTCGGCGCGTCACGTCGTTGACCCCCACTGACGAGACGAGATACAATCACCCATCCTCACGATGACCAATCCCGACGATTCCCCCATAGATGAACGGTCCGTTCCCATTCTCTTGGCCGAAGACAGCCCCTCCGACGCCGCGATGATACAGCGTTCACTCACCAAAGGGAACGTGTCGAATCCGTTGCACGTGGCCCGCGACGGCCAGGAAGCGCTCGATCGGCTCCGC
>JBDSOK010000292.1:0-4382 GCA_039914845.1 Nitrospiria bacterium
CTCCATAATCGTGATACGGAATGTTCGTGTGACCGGCATCAAATCCTCCCCGCTTCATGTAGGCTGCCTGCGCGACTTGTACGAGGCCCAGCGCATGTGAGCCGTCTCGATATCGCGTCGTTGAGTCGGACCCGTGGACCCTGGGGGGAATCTGAAGAAAACTCTCCGTCGGAAATGGCGACCGATGCCTGGAAGAAGGCGCCGGCGTTCTTGAAGGCCAATCGCCGAGAAGAGACTACTTCTTCAACGATTCGATGACCCGCACGAGGCGCGCGCGGGCGTCCTTGGCGATCGGCGAGATCGCGGGGTTGCCGACGATTGCGAGCGCGGCGTCGGGATCTTGCGCCGCCACCACCGTCCGGCCGTCCTTCCCCTCGTAGACGATCACGTTGCACGGCAAGAGCAGGCCGATCTCGGTCTCGGCGGACAAGGCCTGGTGCGCGAGCGGCGGATTGCACGCGCCGAGGATCATGTACTTCGGAAAATCCACATCCAATTTCTTTTTCAGAGTGTCTTTGACGTCGATCTGGGTGAGGATGCCGAAGCCCTCGCGCTTGAGCGCCTCGGTGACTTTCGGCAGCGCGTCCTCGTATGACCCGTCGATGAATGTCCGAATCCCGTATGTCTGTGACATGGCGTTCCTCCCGATCCCGGATGCTACCATGCGGGGGAGCCCCGGTTCCATCATCCCCCGACCCACAGCTCGGCGATGAAGAGCACCGTCGTCGCGAGCACCCCGAGTTGAGCGCCGCGGGTCGCGCGCCCGCGGGGAGGCACGACCTGCCACGCGCGCGGATACAGCGAATCGTCCGGCAGGTGGCGCCCGGCGTCGAAGAGGCCCAGCGCCCGCTCCAGACGAATCAAGCCTTCCTTGGCCCCGGCGTGGCGGGCGCCTTCCCGATCGATGTGATGGAGCAGGGACCCGCCCAAGGCCGCCACCGCCGCGGCGCACAGCGCCCGCTCCCACGCCGACCACCCGCCGCCCATGGACGCAAACCAGAACATCCCGGTCAGCATGCCGCCCGACCCCGCGAGGGCGAGGGTCGCGATACGCGCCCCTCGGCGAAAGACTTCTTCCTTGAAAATCGGATACAGCGCGACCAAGACGTCGCTCATCACGCCCTCCCCGTCACACGTTCGGTCACTGTATCGACGGCACGTGGAGGTGTCAACGGCCCCGGCGCTCTGATTTTTCGAGGCCAACTCGATAAGATGGCGGGCATGGCGCCCCTCCCGTTTCATCCGCTCGTCGTCCAATGGTTTGCCGCACGATTCGGGGAACCCACCGAGGCCCAACGCCTGGGTTGGCCGCCCATCGCGGCCGGCGAAGACACGCTCATCGCCGCGCCGACCGGCTCGGGAAAGACCCTGGCCGCGTTTCTGGCGGCGATCGATCGGTTGCTGCGCGAGGCCGTCGAGGGGCGCCTCGCCGACGAAACGCGGGTGCTCTACGTCTCACCGCTCAAAGCCTTAAGCCACGACATCCAGCGGAATCTGATCGCCCCCCTCGAGGAGATTGCCGCGCGTGCGGAGAAGGACGACTTGCCGCCGATCCGCGCCGCCGTCAGAACCGGCGATACGCCGGCGGCCGAGCGCCGACGCATGATCCGCCGCCCGCCGCATCTCCTCATCACCACCCCCGAATCGCTCTACCTCCTGCTGACCTCGGACCGGGGCCGCGCGATGTTGAGCCGGGTGGAGACCGTGATCGTGGATGAGATCCACGCGGTGGCGCGGGATAAGCGCGGCTCGCATCTCGCCCTGTCGTTGGCGCGCTTGGATGCGCTCTGCGCCGTCCGTCCCGCGCGCATCGGCCTCTCGGCCACTCAGCGGCCGATGGACGAGATCGCCCGGTTCCTGGTGGGCGCGGATCGCACCGACGCGGACGGTCGGCCGCGGTGCGCGATCGTGGACGTGGGCCATCGCCGCGACCTCGATCTGGGCGTCGTCGTCCCGCCGAGCGAATTGTCCGCGGTCTGTTCCAATGAGCAATGGGAGGAAATCTACGGCCAAGTCGCCGACCTGATCGCCGCGCATCGGAGCACCATCGTCTTCGTCAACACCCGGCGAATGGCCGAACGCGTGACGCTCCGCCTGAGCGAGCGTCTCGGCGAGGCCTCGGTCCTCTCCCATCACGGCAGTCTGTCGAAAACCATCCGACATCACACCGAACAGCAACTCAAACAGGGAACCATCAAGGCGGTGGTGGCGACCGCCTCCCTCGAACTCGGAATCGACATCGGCTTCATCGATCTTGTGGTGCAGATCGGCTCACCGCGCTCGATCGCCGTCTTTCTTCAGCGGGTCGGACGCTCGGGCCACGCCCTGGGGCGTGTGCCCAAGGGCCGCCTGGTGCCGCTCACCCGCGACGAATTGATGGAGTGCGCGGCCTTGCTGCGGGCGCTCAGACAGGGCGTGCTGGATCGGATCGACCCGCCCGAGGCTCCGCTCGATATCCTGGCGCAGCAGATCGTCGCCGAGACCGCGTGCCGCGAGTGGCCCGCGGACGAGCTCTTCGCCCTGTGCCGTCGCGCCTGGCCCTACCGGGGGCTCTCGCGCGAGCGATTCGACGACGTGGTCGGCATGCTGAATGACGGCTTCGCGGCGCGTTTCGGACGCACCGGGGCCTATGTGCACTACGACCGGGTCGGCGGACGCATCAAAGGGCGCCGCGGCGCGCGCCTCACCGCGCTCACCTCCGGGGGGGCGATTCCGGAACTCGCCGATTACCGCGTCGTGGCCGAGCCCGATCAGACCGTGGTGGGATCGGTGGACGAGGATTTTGCGGTGGAGAGCCTGGCGGGCGATGTCTTTCTGCTGGGCAACACGTCGTGGCGCGTGCGGCACGTCCGGGGCGGCGACGTGGTGGTGACCGACGCGCACGGTGCGCCGCCCTCGATTCCCTTTTGGCGGGGCGAAGCGCCGTCGCGCACCCGCGAGCTCTCGGACGCGCTCTCGGATCTGCGGCGCGAATTGACCAGCCAGGCCGCGGACCCCGAGGCCGCCGCGGCCTGGCTGGTGCGCGAATGCCTGCTCGACGCGTCGGCCGCCCGGCAGCTCGTCCACTATGCGGCCGCCCAGCTCGCGGCGATGGGCGTCCTGCCGACGCGGGACCACCTCGTCATCGAGCGGTTCTTCGACGAGTCGGGAGGGATGCAGGTCGTCATCCACGCCCCCTGCGGAGGCCGCATCACACGGGCCTGGGGGTTGGCCTTGCGCAAACGATTGTGCCGGACGTTCGATTTTGAATTGCAATCCAGCGCCGACGACAACGGCCTGGTCCTGTCACTCGGGCCCCAACAGAGCTTTGCGCTCGACACACTCACCACGCTCGTGCCCGCGTCGCAGGCGGAGTTGGTTCTGGTTCAAGCCGTACTGGCCGCCCCCATCTTCACCACCCGTTGGCGGTGGAACGCCAACCGCGCCTTGGCGGTCCCGCGGCAACGGCACGGCAAGAAAGTCCCGCCTCCGCTCCAACGGATGCGGGCCGACGATCTCCTGACGGCGGTCTTTCCCCAGCAGACGGCCTGCCGGGAGAATATGACCGAACCGGATATCCCGGTTCCGGATCATCCGCTGGTGCGGCAAACCCTGCACGATTGTCTGCACGAGGCCGCCGACGTCGAGGGATTGATCGAGTTGCTGGAAGGGATCGAGACCGGGCGCATCCGATGGACCGCGCTGGATACGCGCGAGCCGTCGCCCTTCGCCTACGAAATCCTCAACGCCGCGCCCTATGCGTTCTTGGACGATGCCCCACTGGAGGAGCGCCGGGCGCGGGCGGTCGCCACCCGTCGAACGCTCCCCATCGAATCGCTGCGGGATCTCGGCGCGCTCGACCCCGAGGCGATCGAACGGGTCACGGCGGAGGCGTGGCCGCTGGTGCGCGATGCCGACGAGTTGTACGACGCCCTGATGCTCATCGGTCTGGTGGCCGCCTCCGAGGATCCGGGATGGGCGGCCTGGTTCGATGAACTGGCCGCAGCCCATCGCGTGGTGACGGCTGCCGATCCCTCCGGTCATCGGCTGTGGGCGGCGATCGAACGATGGCCCCTCGTCCGGCTGGCACGGCCGGATATCGAGCCGGTCGAGGCGCCCGACGAGATGCCCCCTTCTTCAGGGACCCGGGAGGAGGCCGACCTGGAACTCGTACGCGGCCGAATGGAGGTCTCGGGGCCGGTGACCGCCGGGGAGCTGGCCGCGACGGTCGGCCTTCCCGTCCCTCGCATCGAAGCCGCCCTCGCCGCGCTGGAGCACCAAGGGTTCGTGCTGCGCGGGCGATTTCGCCCTCGAGCCGACGAGACCGAGTGGTGCGCGCGGCGGCTGCTCGCGCGCATTCATCGGCTGACGCTCGACCGGCTGCGGCGGGAGATCGAGCCGGT
>JBDSOK010000021.1:0-4337 GCA_039914845.1 Nitrospiria bacterium
CTCGATGAGGTACAGACCGGATTCGGGCGGACGGGGCGGCTCTTCGCCTACGAGCACGCGGGGATCTCCCCCGACATCATGACGTTGGCCAAGGGTCTGGGCAGCGGATTTCCGATCGGCGCCATGCTCGCCACCGAACGGGTGGCGGCGGCGTTTACGCCCGGCTCGCACGGCACGACTCAGGGCGGCAATCCGCTTGCGTGCGCGGTGGGGCTCGCGACGCTCGAGACCCTGTTGGACGACGGCTACATTCTGGAGAACAGCCGGCGGATGGGCGAGCGCTTGGTGGCAGGCCTCAAGGCCCTCGCGCCGCGCCACGCGTCGGTTGCGGAGGTCCGGGGACTCGGGTTGTTGGTGGGCCTGGTCCTGTCGATTCCGGCCCGCCCGGTGGCGACGGCGTGTCTGGAGCGGGGCCTGCTGGTCATCCCGACCGCGGAGACCGTCCTGCGCTTCGTTCCTCCGCTGACGGTCACGCAGGATGAGGTCGACCGCGCGGTCTCGATTGTGGACGCCGCATTGGCCGCGCGGGACGGGCATGCCTGAGCGCGACCTGCTCGCGCTGCGCAGTCTGTCGCCGGACGACGTCAGACGCCTGATCGACCGCGCCAAGGCCCGTCTCCCCTCGCGCGCCTTGGCGGGGAAGGCCGTCGGCCTGTTTTTCGAAAAAGCCTCGACCCGGACCCGCGTCTCGTTCGAAGTCGCGATCGCGCAGCTCGGCGGCCATCCGGTCTTTCTGCCCGCGCAGGAAATTCAACTCGGCCGGGGCGAGACCGTCGCCGACACCGCGCGCGTGCTGTCCCGCTACCTCGACGCGCTGGTCATCCGCACCTTCGGCCAGGATCGTCTGGAGGAATGGGCGCGGCACGCGACGATCCCGATCATCAACGGTCTCACCGATTCGCACCATCCGTGCCAGATCCTCGCCGACCTGATGACGATCGACGAGAAAAAGGGCCGGCTCGCGGGGCTCGTCGTCGCGTATGTCGGCGACGGGAACAACGTGGCGCACTCGCTGCTCGAAGGGTGCGCGATGATGGGCATGACGTGCCGGATCGCCGCGCCGGCGGGCTATCAGCCCGATGCCGCGATCGTCAAATGGGCCGATGTGCAGGCCGCGAAGACCGGCGGCGGGATTCAGGTCGGCGAAGACCCGCACGCGGCGGCGCGGGGGGCCGATGTCCTCTACACCGATGTCTGGACCAGCATGGGACAAGAAGGGGAAACGACCAAGCGCGCGAAGGTCTTCGCTCGGTACCAGATCAATGCCGACCTCCTACGCATGGCCAAGCCAAATGCGATCGTGATGCACTGCCTGCCCGCGCACCGCGGCGAGGAGATCACCGGCGAGGTGATGGAAGGCCCGCAATCGGTGATCTTCGACCAGGCGGAAAATCGGCTGCACGTGCAGAAGGCGATCTTGGAGCTGTTGGTTGGAAACGACGCATCGTAGGGGCGAGTTTGAAACCCGCCCCTACCCAAACGGAAAGACGGACACGACACCTATGACCCCCCCGACCTCGATCAAGAAACTCGTCCTCGCCTACTCCGGCGGCCTGGATACGTCCGTCGCCATCACCTGGCTCAAGGAGCAATACGGCTGCGAGGTCGTCGCGTTCTGCGCGGACCTGGGGCAGGGCGAAGACCTGGCGGCGGTCAAAGCCAAAGCCCTCGCCACCGGCGCCAAGAAGGCGATCGTGCAGGACCTGCGAGAAGTCTTCGTCAAAGACTTCGTCTTCCCCATACTGCGCGCCAACGCGATCTACGAGGGGGCGTACCTGCTGGGCACCTCGATCGCCCGGCCGCTCATCGCCCAGGCGCAGATGGCGGTGGCCGCGAAGGAGAAGGCCGACGCGGTCAGCCACGGCGCCACCGGCAAGGGCAACGATCAGGTGCGCTTCGAGCTGGCCTATCTGACCATCGACCCCAAGATCCGCATCGTCGCGCCGTGGCGTGAGTGGCCGTTCCGTTCGCGCCAGGACCTGATCGACTACGCCAAAAAACACGACATTCCGGTCACCGCGACTAAGGCTAAGCCCTACAGTGTCGACAAGAATCTCTTTCACACCAGCTACGAAGGCGGCATCCTCGAAGACCCGTGGGCCGAACCGCCCGCGGACATGTTCACGATGAGCGTCGCTCCAGAGCGCGCGCCCGAGCGGCCGGAGTACGTGGAGATCGAATACCGGGCCGGTGACCCCGTGGCCGTCAACGGCCGCAAGCTCTCCCCCGCGCGGCTCTTGGCCGCACTCAACGAAATCGCCGGACGCCACGGGATCGGCCGCGTGGATCTGGTCGAGAACCGCTACGTCGGCATGAAGTCCCGCGGCGTGTACGAAACGCCGGGCGGCACGCTCCTGCACGCGGCGCATCGCGCAGTTGAATCGCTCACACTGGACCGCGAGGTCCTGCACCAGCGCGACGCGCTGATCCCGCGCTACGCCGAGCTGGTCTACTACGGCTACTGGTTCGCCCCCGAGCGCGAGATGCTGCAAGCGGCGATCGACCAGGCGCAGCGGAACGTGACGGGCGTCGCCCGGCTGAAGCTCTACAAAGGCTCGATCGCGGTCGCGGGCCGCAAATCCCTCGTGTCGCTCTACCGCCAGGACCTTGCGACGTTCGAGGAAGAGGCGGTGTACGACCAGAAGGACGCGGCGGGGTTCATTCGGCTGAACGCGCTGCGGTTAAAGGTGGGGAGTAAGGCTCGGCGCGGGTAACGGCCTACAGGAACCGGGCGCCCTGGAATCGTATCCTTTTAAGGAGTCTCCTCCCCCCTTGCGGGGGAGGAGAAAGGTGGGGGGACACACACGGGAAGGCGCGGGCCTCCCGGCGTAAAGAAGCAGGCCAAGATTCACCCACAGGGGCTCCCCCCATCCCCGCCTTCCCCCGCAAGGGGGGAAGGTGAGAGCGGACTTCGTCGGAGAGCGAAACGGGGACAGGCAACTCCACGAGGCGGTTGCATGACAAGTTTCCCGACGTGTAAGATGGTCAGCCGAAGTATGTCCCGTCCAACCGCAGGATCTGTCCCTTTTTCTTGCGTCGGCGGGTTGGGACGGAACCTGGGGGGGTGAATGATGGAGCGTGAGAAACTCCTTGAGCGGATTTCGATCGATCCGAACATTTGTTTCGGCAAGCCGTGCATTCGAGGGACGAGGATCTGGGTGTCTCTCATTCTGGATAACCTCGCGGCGGGGAGCCCGGAAGCCGAGATCCTGAGCGAGTATCCCGGGCTCACCGCCGAGGACATCCGCGCGGCGATCGCTTATGGAGCGGAGATGGCGCGAGAGCGGTTCGTCAACGTGCCGATGGAACGGACTGCGTGAAATTCAAGCTGGATGAGAACCTGGGCACACGCACGCTTTCCATCTTCAAGGGGGCCGGGCACGATGTGCAGACCGTGTCGGAGGAACGGCTCAGCGGTTGCCGAGATGAGGTGCTTTACGAGCACTCTTGCCGTGAGCGCCGCTGCCTCGTCACATTGGACCTGGATTTCAGCAACGTTCTTCGTTTTCCGCCGGAAGCGGCGCCAGGTGTGGTCGTGTTGCGCCCATCTGGCAAGCCGACGATCACGCAGCTTGAAGGTTTGGCTCGCCAATGTATCGGTATGCTGGCTAAAGAACGTCTTGAAGGTCAACTCTGGATTGTCGAGCCCGGGCGGATTCGAATTCACCAGACCGCCGAATGACTGTTCCTGTGGCGGTTTGCCGTCAGCAAAGTGGGTATGGGAGGTAGGAAAAGCAGCCTGTCCCTTTTTCTCACCCTGCGGTTGAAGGTCGGGAGTAAGACTCGGCGCTGGTACGGCCTACAGGAACCGGGCACCCTGGGATCTGATCCTTATAAGGACTCTCCTCCCCCCTTGCGGGGGAGGAGAGAGGTGGGGGGACACACACGAAAAGGCGCGGGCCTTCTGACGTAAGGGCGCAAGCCCGGATTCACCCAACAGGTGCTTCCCCCCATCCCCGCCTTCCCCCGCAAGGGGGGAAGGTGATTTGCGATGCTGGTAGGGTAGTTTATGGATCATAAATCTGGGAAGGGTCTACGGCTATGAGGCAAGGATTCACCTCGATCATCGAACGCGAGGGCGACGGCTATGTGGAGCTCTGTCCAAAGTGGGATATTGCAAGCCAGGGAGCCAGCATTGAAGAAGCGCACGACAATCTTCAGGAAGCCGTGGGGCTGTTTCTCGAAGCCGCCTCTCCCAAGGAAGTCAGGCAGTGGTTGCAAGGGCTGAAATGACCGATTTCGTCTTTCCAGCGATCATCACCTACGGTCGATCCGACCGGGCCTATACCGTGTCGTTCCCCGATCTTCCGGGGTGTGTGACGTTCGGCGACACGCTG
>JBDSOK010000215.1:0-3708 GCA_039914845.1 Nitrospiria bacterium
AGCAGATCGTGCTCCCCCAAGCCTCCTCCGACGGGTCGAGCAATCCCTACTCGCCGGCCTTTGCGTTACACGAGCAGCCAACTTCGACGCAAGAACCGGCCTTGCAACCGGACGACGTCAGGCCATAGCGCCTCATCGCGATCGCTCGCGCTTCGCGTTTCCCGCTCAGCCCAACACGACGACCCTGTGGTCCTGCGCAGTGAAATCCCTGAGCCGGAGCCCCGTCGTCAAAACACTCCATTTGGGGCATTTCTTTCCCGAACGAGCTACTCCAAAATAGGCATGCACATGAGGTTTCAGAGAAGCGGGGCCGGGGAAGGCCTGTGCAATGGGCTCGGGATCGGGAGGAGAGCAATGGGAGCGGAACTCTGCCATCTGAGGGCTGGTGAAGGCGAGCACGAGGTTGATGAGTGGCCTGAGAGTCGACCGGGTGATGGTACGGCCCGAGAAGATGTCGGTGCCGTCCGCGCGCTCTGCGAGGTGACCGCGGTCGTCGCTCAGGCCCCCGACGTCTTGCAGGCGCTGGACGCCGTGCTCGACCGGTTGCTCGCGCTCACGACCGCGGACATCGGGGCCATCCATCTGGTCGATCGGGCGTCTGGCGATCTGGAGCTCGCGGCGAGCCGCGGTCTGTCCACGGCGTTTCAGACGCTCGAGTGCCGGATCCCCAAGGGCGCGTGTCTCTGCGGCCTCTCGGCGACGCTGGACGAGCCGCTGGTGGTCGACGATCTCGCGCGGGATCCGCGATTGTCGCGAACCGCCTGCCGCGAGGAGCGGTTAGGCGCGATGGTGGGCGTGCCGCTCCGGTCGCGGGGTCGGGCGCTCGGGATCCTCACGCTCTACGCGAGCCGCGCTGGCGCGTTTGCGACGATCGACCGGGCCGCGCTGCGGACCATGGGCTGGCAACTTGGGGTCGCGATCGACAACGCGCTCTGGGCGGCGGCGATGCGCGACGCGGCGGTGGCGGTTGAACGGAATGTGATGGCGTCGGAACTGCACGATGGGGTGGCCCAATCGCTGGCATACCTGCACCTCCAGACCCGGCGGGTTCACGATTTCCTGAGTCGCGGGGCGAACGAGCTCGCCCAGCGTGAGCTCGAAGGGGCGAGCGAGGCGATCGATGTGGCCTACCAGGATGTCCGCCGGCTGCTCATCGACTTTCGAACCGCTCGCAAACGCGATGAGTCGCCTGCGGCATCGTTGTGCGCGTATCTGGACGTCTTCCGGCGGAGCACCCGAATCCAAACCGAACTGATCGGCGAGCGGGACGTTGATCGACTCCCCGTCGGGTATAGATCGGAGCTGCTCCGCATGGTGCAGGAGGTGCTCGCCAATGTGCGCAAGCACGCCGGGGCATCCCGCGTCGTGGTCACGTGCCGGTGGACGCCGGAGCGGTGGGAGCTCGCGGTGGCGGATGACGGCGCGGGATGCGACCTCGTGCGCTTCGACGATGCGACCGGAGCCCATCTGGGCGCGACGCTCCTCCGGGAGCGCGCGGCGCGGGTGGGCGGGCAGGTTCGGTTTCTCTCTCATCCGGGCGAGGGCACCACCGTCATCATCACGGTGCCGCTCGCCCCACCGGAGAAAAGGAGCGCGTCATGACGGCGTCAACGAAACCGGTGACGGTGTTGGTCGTCGACGACCACACGCTGTTCCGCAAGGGCCTCGTCAATCTGCTGCGCGATCGCGGGCTGCACGTGGTTGGCGAAGCCGCCGATGGGCGGGCCGGCATCGAGCAGGCGGTCCGGCTGGCTCCGGACGTGGTGCTGATGGACCTGAACATGCCGGCGTGCAACGGGATCGAGGCCACGCGGGCGATTCACGAGCGCCTGCCCGAGGCGCGGATTCTCATGTTGACGGTCTCCGAAGAGGACGAGAATCTCTTTGCCGCGATCAAAGCCGGCGCCAAAGGGTACTTGGTGAAAAACATCGACCCCGATGAGTTGGTCACCGCGATCGACCGCGTGATGGCCGGCGATGCCGTGATCCCGCATCATCTGGCCGCCAAATTGTTGACCGAGTTCGCCGCGATGGCGAACAGCCGGGTGATATCCCCGAGCGGGGACGCGAACGGGTTGACCAATCGGGAGGTGGAGATCCTCCGACACCTCTCCACCGGCGCGGCGAACAAAGAGATCGCGAACGCCCTTTCGATTTCGGATCACACCGTCAAGATCCATCTCAAGAATATCCTCCAGAAACTGCACCTGTGCAACCGCACCCAGGCCGCGATCTATGCCCAGCGCCATGGACTGGTGGCGGCCGGCCCAGCGGGGGAGGCGCCGCACTAATCGGCGCCTTGCTCTGAAGGACGATCCCGCTCCCTCGTTGTTTCCCTGGGAGCCGCTCGGACGAGGGATAGGTCTCGCGCCCCCACTGTGAGACCCTGGGGGTGGAACTCACACACGCCGAATGTCATGATCGTCCTGCATGATGGACGTCCCACCAAGGGTGGGGTCATGACGGGAGAGGGGGTGAGTCAGTATGAGCATTGCCAAGCGACTCAAAGATTACTTGGAGGAACAGGGCGTCTGGTACGAGGTGATCGAACACCCGGCCACGCACCGGGCGCTGGAGACCGCGGAGGTCTTACACGTTCCAGGACGGGAGATGGCCAAGGTCGTGATGATCAAGGACGGGCCGGAGGATGTGATGACGGTGCTGCCCTCGAGCCTCAAGGTCGATGTGGGGCGGATCCAGGAGGTCCTTGGCCACCAGTGGAATCAGCGGGTGCGGCCGGCCACCGAAGCGGAGTTCGCCATGCTGTTCCCCGACTGCGAGGTCGGCATGATGCCGCCGTTCGGGAATCTCTATGGTCTCGATGTGTTGGTGGATGCGACGTTGGCCGAGGACGAGAAAATCGTCTTTCCCGCGGGGACCTCGCGCGAGGCCATCCGCATGCGGTACAACGACTTCGAACGGCTGGTCGTGCCGCGGGTGGTGGACTTCGGGACGCGCGCGGTCCAGTCCTGACGCGAAGCACCGGCACCGGCCCTAAGGAAGGGAGACCACCATGTCGGACATCATGGTCCACACTCGATATCCCGCGCTGATTGAGGCCATGCTCCGGCCGTCGTTCTATCCTCACCCCGTCCGGTCGGTCGTCCTCCTGCAAACTCACGTCTCCTACATCGTGATGGCGGGCGATCGCGTCTACAAGGTGAAGAAGCCGGTGAATTTTGGGTTTCTCGATTTCACGACGGTGGAGAAACGGCGGTGGTTCTGTCACCAGGAAGTCGAGCTCAATCGCCGCCTGACCAGCGACGTCTATCGTGGTGTGGTGGAGTTCACCCGGAGCGGGGACGAGATCCGTTTTGGCGGGGAAGGCGACGTGGTCGATGTCGCGGTCGACATGCGGCGGCTTCCAGACGAGTGTGCGTTGGATCATCTGCTTCACCACGGCGGAGCGACCGACGACATGATGCGCGGGATCGCACGCACGATCGCCCAGTTTCACCGGACGGCAACGCAGAGCGAGGAGACGGACCGCTATGGATCGGTTGCGGCGATCCGGAAGAACATCGATCAGAACTTCGAACAGACCGAAGGCTACATCGGCCGCACGGTGACCCGAATGCAATGAAAGCGCTTGCGGGCGGGAGCTTCCTCTTAGACGATCCCGGCCTTTCCGAGGTGGAACGGGCGGATGCGGTGGCCCGTGCGCGGCGGTTCTTCGAGTTGGCAATGGCGTATGTCGATCGTCAGGGC
>JBDSOK010000084.1:0-6432 GCA_039914845.1 Nitrospiria bacterium
CTCCCGCAGAGCGGGGAATGGTGCCGAAGGGGGGATTTGAACCCCCACGGGTTGCCCCACACGCCCCTCAAACGTGCGTGTCTGCCATTCCACCACTTCGGCCCGTTTGCGGCAGGGGCGCATTATAGCCTGACCGGCCCCCCGACTGTCAATGACGAAGACGGGTGTATCGCTGACCGGAATCTGCTAGAATGCCCCCACTGAAGGGAGAGTGCCGTGCCCGACGATGATCTCGACGAATTCGAGTTGCCCCCGCTGGTGATCTCGAAGAAAGACGCACCGGAGTGCCCGTTCTGCGGCGAGCCGATGCAAAGCGCCGACGGAGACTATTTGTGCATTCCTTGCAATGGGGGCAGTTATGGCCCCGAGACCGGCTGAGAGCCCGTTCAGGGATGGCCATCTGCTGCGTTGTCACAACGCTTTGCGTCCTCACGTACGAACCAGTACGCTCCGGGCGCAAAGTAATGCCAACGGCGATGTCCCAACCGGAGCGCCTTGCATCTGGCCATCCCTGAACGGGCTCTCACCCTACCGCCACTTGGACCGGGCACTAACCTAAAGATCGATGGTGAATACGTCCCGGTTGGTTCATGACGCGCTTCGGCATCGCATCGATGCGCTCCAGCGGAAGATTCATGAGGGGATGGATTTCGCTTTGGATCGGCTCTTGATCCAACAGGCCGACTATTACTTCCAACACGAGGAGGCTTTGGAAGAGCTTGACGGCCTCTTTGGGCGGGTGACCGCGGGGTTTGATGAATTGAACGATCTGGCGGCGCTGAAGCGCTTTGAGTCCCGGCTGCTCATTTTGGAAGACCGCTGCGAAGAGATCGACTCCGCGCTGCGCCAGCGCCCGATGCGACGGCGCGCCCGCATCAATCTCTTCGAGTTTTTTGCCCAGTCGCAGGGCGGTCCGCGTCCGGATGGGCCCACGCCCGAGGTGTCGAGCGTGGATGAGGCCTATCGCCTCTTGGGGGTGGATGTCGGGACGCGGCCGGCGTTGATCACCGCGGCGTTTCGCCGCCTGGTCAAGGAACTGCACCCCGACGCCAACGGGGGCGATCGCAGCCACGAGCCGCGATTGCGCAAGCTCGTGGCCGCCTATCAACTCATCAAGGCCCAGCTCAGAGGATGAGCCCCAAGACGCTGTCTTCCCGCACCATCACGAATTCTTCATCGTCCACGGTCACCTTGCTCCCGGCGTATTTCTCGTAGAGGACCTTATCGCCGGGTTTGAGCGTGGTTTTCACGAAGATCTTCTCGTCGTTCTTATCCCGCTTTTTCCCGCGGGGCGCATCCTCATCTTTATACTTGTACCGCCCTTCGCCGACGGCGATGACTTCGCCCTGCTGGGGCTTTTCCTTGGCGGCGTCGGGGATGTACAGCCCGCCGGCGGTCCGCTCCTCGCCGCCGGACTGACGAATCACGGCCCAATCGTGCAACGGTCGAATCTTGGTCTTCATCTGCTCCTCCTGGTGCGAACCGGCTACATGTCGGTTGTGAACGGATTATAGGAAGGCGGCGCGCGTGAATCAAGCGGCCCGTCAACGCGCCAATCGAGGATCCAAGGCGTCGCGGACGACGTCGGCGAAGAGGTTGGCGGCCAGCACCAGGGTGAACATGAACAGAAAGGCGGCCGCAAGCGACCACCACACCATCGGTTCGCGCGCCATTTCAAGCCGTGCGCCGTTGATCATCGTGCCCCAACTGATCGTCGAGGGATCGACCCCCACCCCCACGTAAGACAGGACGGCTTCGGCCAAGACCAACCCGCTGAAATCCAGCGCGATGGTGATCAGGACGATGTGCATGACGTTGGGGAGGATGTGGCGACCGATGATCGCGGCGGGTCCCGCGCCGAATCCCACCGCCGCGTGGATGTAGTCCATCTCGCGAAGCTTGAGTGTTTCGCCGCGGAGCAGACGGCACAGGCCGGTCCAGCTCGTCACGCCCAGGATGATGCAGAGAAACAAGAGGCGCATGTCGGCGCGCAGGGCCGCGGTATCGAACGAATCGGGATGGGCGGCCATGTAGCCTTGCAGCGTGAGGATGGCGGCCGCGATCAACAGCACCCCGGGAATGGAACTGAGCGTGGTGTACAGGTACTGAATGACGTCGTCCACCCACCCGCGGAAATAGCCGGCCATGGTGCCGAGCAGCAGGGCGAAGGGCAACATGACCAGGGTGGTCAGCGTGCCGATCACGATGCCGGTGCGGATGCTCTTCAGCGAGAGGTACAGCACGTCCAGCCCGACTTTGTCGGTCCCCAGGATGTGATACTTCACCCCCAGCCTGGCCAGCAAGGCCGTGATCAGGAACAACGCGAAGGTGGTCGCCATGATCACGCGCCACGGCGCATCGGTCCGCCCGGAGAGCATGCGGGCGGCGGTCTCGCGCCACGGCCGACCCTCGCGCCGCGCGCGCCAGCCGACGGTCAGCGCGGCCAATACGCTCCAGGCCGCCAGCGCCTCTGCGCCCGCACGCGCCCCGAGGCGGGCGAGATCCCGGCCGCGGTCGGCCTCATCGGCCAGGTGCGCGCCTCCGTAGCGAAGGCGAGGATACTCGCGGGTCTGGGATCCGTCGGGCCGTTGCACGGTTTCCTTGGCATACAGACGCGTGGCGAAGGGCGCCGAGTAGGTTTTTTCCCCCCGGTCCTTCAACGGCCGGACGGTCAGATCCAGCAGGCTCACGACCTCGGTCGAGTAATCGACCGGCGCATCGACCGGCGCGCCCGCGGCGCGCGGCAGGGCGAGCCGAAAATGCACCGAGTCCAAGAGGCCGACGGCCAGATACGCGGCGAGGACGATCAGCGCGCCAATCCCCAGCGGTTGCCGCACGACATAGCGCCAGGGCGCGCGGAGATGCTCGTGCCGGCGGGCGTACAGGCCGCCGATGACGCCGAGCGCGAGAAGAAGATACAGCAAGGCATCGGTCCACAGCAGAACGAATTTGACGGATGTCATCTCAGCCGGATACGGGGATCGACCACGGTGTAGGACACGTCGGTCAGGACCAGGCCCACGATATAGAGCAGCGAGCCGAGAAAGACCATCGCCCGCACGATCGCGAAGTCCTGCGACCGGATGTCGTCGATCGTGTAGCTGCCCAGTCCCGGGATCCCGAAAAATGATTCGAGAATCAAGCTTCCCAGGAACAATAGCGGGAGAATGGCCACCACGCCGGTCAAGATCGGCACCAGGGCATTCTTGAGCCCGTGGCCGAAGAGCACGCGAATCTCGGAAAACCCTTTGGCGCGCGCGGTGCGCATGTAATCCTTCCCCATCTCTTCCAAAAAGATCGTGCGGTAGAGCCGCGTGCCCGCGCCGATGCCGCTCAATACGCCGACCGCCACCGGCAACACCACGAACTTGGCGGCGGCCAGACCGGTGTCATAGCCGGAGATGGGCACCAGGCGGAGCAGTTTGGCGATCAGGTATTGACCGCCGATGATGTAAAACAAGCTGGAGATGGAGAGCAAGATGACGCAGAGCACCACCCCCCACACGTCGAGATAGGTGCCCCGAAAAAACGCCAGGACCATCCCGAACGTGATATTGATCAGGAGCCCCACCAGCAGGCTGGGTACCGCAATCGCCAGGCTGGGCCACATGCGCTGACGGATGTCGGCGCCGATATCGCGGCCGTCGTCGGCCCGCCCGAACTGCAAGGCGAAGAGCGACAGCGATTTCTCGGCGAAAATCGTGTCGGTCACCTTGCCCAGGCCCGACGCCGCCGGATTCACGAAACGCGGTTTATCGTACCCGCGCTCGTGCTTCCATTTCGCGATGGCGTCGGCGGTCACCCGTTTGACTCCGAGGTGGACGCGCGCCATGTTGTCCGGGGTATTGACGATGAAGAACAGGGCGAATGTGATCAGATTGACGCCGATCAAGATCGGAATCGCGTACAGCACCCGCCGCAGAAGATAGGCGCTCACCGGCCGCTCCTGTTCCGGCGCGCGTAGCGCAGGGCCGCCGGGAACACGACCAGGACCGGCAACGCGAGGGCGACGACGACCGGCCACACCATCGGCCGATTCCAATCGACGCGGAGATCGCGGCGGAGACGCGGATCGACGCGTTTGTACTTGAGGGTGTTGTTGGCCATCAGGTTCGGTTTGGCATTCTGATACCACGCGTGGTGCAGCGTAAACTGCTTGGGGTGAAAGCCCCATGCCCACGGAGCATCCCGCCGGACGATCTCCACCATGCGATCGATGAGCGCCCGGCGCTCGGGCCCGTTCTCCATGGTTTTCATCCGTTCGAAGAGACGGTCGAACTCGGGGTTCTCGTAATTGCCCGCGTTCTCGCCGTTCTTGCCGACCTTGCGGTTGGGTCCGTACAACAAGAAGAGAAAATTCTCGGGATCGGGATAGTCCGCGTTCCAGCCCCACTGGAACATCTGCACGTTTCCGGCCCGCATCTTATCTTGAAATCGGTTGTAGTCGGTATCGCGGATCTCCAATTCCAGGCTGAGCTTGTGAAATTGCTTGCGCACCCAATCGAGCCGCGCCTTGTCGTCGGGGCCGCCGGCCGTCACATCGAAATGCAGGAGGAGGGGCCGGCCGGTCGCCGCGCTCCTCCCGTTGGGATAGCCGGCTTCGGCCAAGAGCCGCCGCGCCTCATCGATCGACTTGCGCTGCGGCCGGTCATTGACCCAGTCGTACACGTACGGGTTGATCCCCTCGCGGCCCTCCCTCGCCCCGAAAATTCCCGGCGGAATGGGACCCTGCGCGGGCGTTCCCCGGCCGTTGCGGAAGATGGAAATGAATTCCTCGTCGTCGAACGCGATCGAGATGGCTTGGCGCAGCTTGCGCGCGCGGTCATCGTAGCCGCCCACCACCGGGTCGAGCAGGTTGAATCCCAGATAGAAGGTCGAAGTCTCCACCGAGGTGATGAGCCGGATGCCCTTGGCCCGCATGTCGTCGCTCAAGGCGACGTCGCCTTGCGCGCCGATCTTGACCGCTTGATCGAAGCTGTCGGAGCTGATGCCGGTGACGTCGTAGTAGCCTTGGAGAAACTTGTTCCAATAGGGGATGCTTTCTTTTTCCAAGCTATAGATCGCTTGGTCGATGAACGGCAGCGCGGCGCCGGCATCCCGGAGCAAGCCGGCCGCGGTGTCCTCCGGTTCTCCCTCGTCGGGGTAGCGCTCGCCGTGATAATTCGGATTTCGCTCGAGGATCATCTGGCGGTTGGGATTGTTGACGGTGAGCCGATAAGGGCCGGTGCCGACCGGATACCAGTCCAGGGTGAGGTTTTTTTCGGCCATGCCCGGTTGAGCGTAGAAGCGGTCGGCTTCCGGCGGCAGCGGCGCAAAGAACGGCATCGCCAGCCAATAGAGCATCTGGGGATACTTGCCCTTGAGCGTGATGCGATAGCGGTAGCGATCCATCGCGACCGCGCCCTCCAAGGGATAGCGTCCGAGGTCGAGATAGGCGTCCGGTTCGCCGCTCGCCTGCGCCTGTTCCAAGGTCGCCGCGTACTCGCTCAGCCCGACGATGTACTCGCTCATGACGCCGAAGATCGGCGAGTGAAGGCGTGGATGAGCCAGGCGCTTGATCTGGTACACGTAATCTTCGGCGATCAACTCGCGGGTGCCCGTGAGGGGAAAATCGGCCAGGGTGAACACATTCCGCAGGTCTTGCGGGCTCAGATGATGATAGCGAGGAACGCCGCGCGCATCGACGGCGAACGCCGGATGCGGCTGATAGCGGATGCCGGGCGCGATTTGGATCTCATACACGCTGTACGCAATGGCGCCGTTGGGGGCCTGGTCGGACACGCGCCGATGCTGCGCGTCCAAGTAGAAGGGGCGCGGGATTTCGACCGCCGTGAGGGGGATGAGCGTATAGGGCCGCTTCAGGTAATGGTATTGCAGCGGGGGTTCATAAATCTGGCCGGTGAACGCCGCTTCGTTGGCGCTGTACGAACGGGCGGGGTCCAGGTGCTTGGGCCGCTCCTCGAAGGACGAATAGACGATCGTGCGACCGTTCTCGGAGGGGGGATATGGATTGTTCCACGGCCCGCCCGTACACCCAACGAGCAGGACGACCGAGAAACCGCCGATCAATCGCGTCAGAAGCGAACGGCGGACCCGCCGCCCGCACACCGCAGTCACGGCGGCATCGTAACGAGCCGCCCTCTGAAAGTCAATTTCTTCGTGAAGGACCTATGAGGGGTCCCGCGACGGAGCCCGTTCAGGGATGGCCAGATGCAAGGCGGAGCAATCTTTTGCGCCCGGAGCGTACTGGTTCGTACGTGAGGACGCAAAGGATAGCGACAACGCAGCAGATGGCCGTTCCTGGACGGGCGACCACTAGGCGGCGGTGCGGGCCCGGATGAGCGCCATAAAATGCCGCGCCAATCGTTCTTCGAAGTTCACGCCGATGCGGGCTTCCATCATCGCAAGAATTTCTTCCGAGGGGCTGGCGTC
>JBDSOK010000104.1:0-3389 GCA_039914845.1 Nitrospiria bacterium
CCAAACGCACCGGACGAGATCTGATTCTCTATAACGGCTACTGCCCGGTGCACTATCGCATCATGGCATCCGACGTCGCCACGCTGAAGGCGGCGCATCCCGCGGCGGAGGTGTTGGTGCATCCCGAATGTCCCGGGGAGGTCCACGAGTTGGCGGATCAGGTCCTTTCCACCAGCGGCATGTGTCGGGCGGCCAAGGCGTCCCCGGCCTCCGAGATCATCGTCGGAACCGAGGTCGGACTCATCCACCGGATCGAGCGCGAGAATCCCGAGAAACGCGTGTACGCGTCCTGCCAATGGTGCGATTGTTCGCATATGCGCGTCAACACGCTGGAGAAAATCCTCTGGTCGCTCGAGGACATGCGCCACGTCGTGCGCGTGCCGGAGGAGATCCGGGTTCGCGCCAAGCGCGCGCTGGACCGCATGTTGGCGGTCTCCGCATCCTAGCCCGCGATGTTGCCGTCGGTGGGCAAGGCGCTCCTGCTGGTGGGAGTTTTGCTCGCGTTGGCGGGCGCGTGGATCCTGCTCACCGGCCGCTGGCCGTCTCCGCCCTCGTGGTTGGGGCGCCTGCCCGGAGACGTGTCGTTCGAGCGCAGGAACGTGCGCGTGTACCTTCCCGTCACCACCAGTCTGCTTCTCAGCCTCGCGCTCACTCTGCTCATCTGGCTGCTCGGCCGCCGGTGAGCGTGCGATGCGCGTCGGGCCTGTTCGCCGTCCTGTTCGCCGTGTCCGGGAGCGACGTTCTTGCCGCGGCTTCCGGCGAGGCGACCGTTCGCGTGGCCCTGCACAGCGCGCGAGCCGAGGCGACGGTGGCCAGTGCGGCGCCGGTGCGGGTGACGGCGCCCGGATCGCGTCAGACGATGCCCGGGATACTCAACGTCCGGCGGGACGGCGCGCGGGTGGCGGTCAACGGCGTGCGGATGACGAGTCCGGTGCGCGTTGAGCCCACGTCGTCGTTGCTCGCGCTGGACGGCACGCCGCTGCGGGGCGCCGTGGTGTTGCTCGCGCGCGAGACCGGCCTGCTGATCGTCAACGAACTGCCTCTGGACGCGTACCTCAAGGGAGTCGTGCCCGCCGAAGTGCCGGCCGCGTGGCCGTCCGAAGCGCTCAAGGCCCAGGCGATCGTGGCCCGGACCTACGTCCTCTACCATAAGGCCGAGCGCGCCGGGCGCGAGTTCGACGTCGATGCGACCGTGCAAAGCCAGGTCTATGGCGGGATGGGGAGCGAAGATCCGCGAACGTCGGCGGCGGTCGAGGCCACGGCCGGCCGGGTGGTGACGCACGAGGGTCGGTTGGCGCTGACCCCGTATCATTCGACGTCGGCGGGGCCGACCGAGGATGCGGCGGAGGTCTGGAACGTCGATCTCCCGTACCTGAAGGGCGTGGAGTGTCCCTTCGACGCCGAATCGCCCGCGGTCCGATGGGAGCGGCGGCTGCCGGTCGAGGAAATCGAATCGGCGCTGCGGGACGCCGCATACCGTATCGGTCCCATCGCGACGTTGACGCCGCTCGGCCGGAACCGGTCGGGGAGGGTGACGGCGGTGCGGATCCTGCACGGCGAGGGCGAATTGATCTTGAAGGGGGAGAGCCTGCGCCGTATAATCGGCTATCAGCGCGTGCCCAGCATGCGCTTCGACGTGATTGAGTTCGACGTGGATCCTGCGACGCGTCGCCTCGCGGTCCGTCTCGACGGCGGAGGTTGGGGACACGGCGTCGGCTTGTGCCAGTGGGGTATGAAGGCACTGGCCGAGCGCGGGTGGTCCGCCGAACGCATTCTCGATTACTACTATCCTGGAACGAACGTCGATGTCTCAACCCCACGCGTCCTCCGTGCTCGCTGATCCGACCGTTCCCGCGGCCGCGGACGAGCGGCGGCTCGAGGCGTTCGACTATCCCGCGGAGTGGGCCCGCGTCGCGGCGCATCCGGCGCCGGTGCGCGACGAGGCCCGGCTGCTGGTCTACGAGCGCGCGTCCGGCCGCGTGACGCACGGCCTGTTTCGCGATCTTCCGGAGTATTGCGAGGCGGGCGACGCGGTGGTCGTGAACGATTCGCGGGTGATCCCGGCGCGATTGGACGGCGTCAAGATCCCCAGCGGGGGCCGAATCGAGGTCCTGCTCGTGCGGCGCCTGGAGCCGGGGGTCTGGATCGCGCTGGCCAAGGGCGGAGTCAATCCCGGCCAGCGCATCGCGTTTGACGCCGGGGGAGAGGCCGAGGTATTGGGTCGTGAGGCCGGCGGCCGCGTGCGCCTGGCGCTTCGGCCTGACGACGCGGCGTGGCTGGACCGGGCGGGCCGCGTCCCCTTGCCCCCCTATATCCGGCGGGCCGCGGGGCGTGATGACGTGGGGCCTGATGATCGGGAACGCTATCAAACCGTGTTCGCCGCGGCCGACGGCTCGGTGGCGGCCCCGACCGCGGGGCTGCACTTTACCCCGTCGGTCTTGAATCAGTTGGTTCGACGGAGGACGGCGGTGGTGAAGGTGACGCTGCACGTCGGACCCGGCACGTTCGAGCCGCTGCGCGCGCCGAACGTGGATGAGCATCCGATGGCGGGCGAATGGGGGGACGTTTCGCCGGAGGCGGCCAGGGTGGTGAATACGGTACGGGACTCGGGGCGGCGCGTCATCTCGGTGGGCACCACCACCACGCGTCTTCTGGAAACCGCCGCGTCCGAAGACGGACGGGTGTCGGCGTGGCGGGGCGAGACGTCGCTCTACATCCGGCCGGGATATGCGTGGCGGACGGTGGACGCGCTACTGACGAACTTCCATCTGCCGCGCTCCACACCGCTGCTGCTCGCATCCGCGTTTTGCGGTCGATCGGTCCTGATGGAGCTCTACCGCCAAGCCGCCCAGGAGGGGTATCGATTTTATAGTTACGGCGACGCGATGCTGATCCTCTAATGGGGCGGGGAGCATGAATACGCGCGTCAACCGCGACACCGCCGGTGGGCGGGCGCTGAAGCCGTATATGGCGATCGCGGCTTTGGTCGTGGTGGCGGCGGTCGTCGGGTTTTCGCTGGCGGAACGATGGTTGGTCGGCCCCCCGTCGGAGGATGAGGCGCTCACGGAGACGAGTACCGGCGGGGGGCGCGTCGTGATCGGACGGCCGGAGCGAAGCTCGGTTCCGCCCGTCACGCCGCAGGAAAATGCGCCCGCTCCCGATGCCTCATACAAGTCCGAGGAATTTACGTTCTACAAGTCGTTGGGCGGGACCAGCGCCACCGAGCCCACGCTGACGCCGAGCCGGCCGCCGTCGCCCCCCGCCAAATCCGACGTGGAGCGGGCCGCGCGACCGGGTCCCTCGAAAACGTACACCTTGCAGGTCGGCTCGTTCCAGGACCGTCGCGCCGCCGACCGTCTCGCGGCTCGCGTGCGGCGGTATCGTCATGT
>JBDSOK010000114.1:0-4255 GCA_039914845.1 Nitrospiria bacterium
GCCCGCCGGTCGTCGATCTCATCGGGGAGGGGGACCAGGCGATCGGCGGGGATGACCCGCGTGTGGCTGTAGGCGCCGGGCGCCCCTCCGGCATAGGCCACGCGATCCCCGACCGCCACCTCGGAGACGCCCGCTCCGATCGCCTCCACCCGCCCGGCGGCTTCCACGCCGAGAATCGCGGGCAGCCCCGGCACGGGATACAGGCCGCGACGATGATACACGTCGATGAAATTCAGCCCGATCGCCGTGTGACGCACCAGGACTTCGCCCCGACCGGGCTCCGCCGACGGGAGTTCGCGCCATTGCAGCACGTCGGGCCCCCCGGTGCGGTCGATGGCCATCGCACCCGTCATTGGGCGGCCACCCCCCCATCGACACACAACACGCTGCCGGTGGTCCACGCCGATTCATCGGACGCAAAATAGACCGCCGCGGCCGCGATCTCGTCCGGCTGCCCCATCCGGCCGATCGGATGCATCGCGTCGAATCCCGCCCGCTGGGCCGGATCCGCGGTCATCGCCGCGACGCCGGGCGTCTCAACCCCCGCGGGGCAAATCGCGTTGCAGCGAATGCCGTCTTTCGCGTATTGGATCGCCACCGTCTTGGTCAGGATATTCACCCCCGCCTTGGCCGCCGCATAGGCATGGGCCGGAAAACCGGGCATCGCCTTAAGCGCCACGACGGTGGAGATGTTGATGATCGACCCGGCGCGCTGCGACAACATGACAGGAATCACGGCACGGGAGAATCGAAAGACCGATGTCAGGAAGAGGTCGATCGTGCCATTCCAGACCTGATCGGACATCTCGTGCAAGGGCCCCGCGTGAAACAGATTGCCGGCATTGTTGACCAGGATATCGATCCGTCCGAAGGCCTTGAGCGTGGCGTCCACGGCGCCTCGGACGTCGGCCTCCTGCGTTACGTCCCCCGGGGCCGTCAGGGCGCGGCCCTTCGCCTCCGCAATGGCGTGCGCCACGCGATCGAGCGCCGCCTTGCGCCGGCCGGTGACGGTCACGAACGCCCCTTCGCGCGCAAATCGCAGGGCGATCGCCTCGCCGATTCCCGATCCCGCTCCTGTCACCACCGCCACTTTTCCCGTCAAACGCATCCTCATCCCCTTCCGTTTCGCAGGGTGTTGCCGGATAGCCCGATTCGGCCCGGCCCGATCTTGTACCACGACTCGAAGTCGGCGGTAAAGATCGGGCGCGTTCCATTGCCCAGCCGGGACATGACCTGGTAGGATACAGTGATTGTCCGAGACTCGCATGCTCAAGGCCGGCGTCGGCGCCAGTACCGAAAAATCTACGATTCCGGCGGCCCTAGCCGCCGCACGCCAAGCGATGGACCGCGCCGGAATCGTTCAGGCCGATTTTGCCCTGGTCTTCGCCACCATCCCCCACGCCGCCCTCTATCCCCGGATGCTGGAGCGGATCGCGGAGACGACCCGCACGCGTCACGTGGTGGGGTGCAGCGCGATGGGCATCCTCACCTCCGACGGCGAAGTGGAGGATGAGCCGGCCATCGCGGTGCTGGTGGTGGCGTCGGACACGGTCATCGCGACCCCGTTTCTCGTGCGATCGTTGCGCCGGCAAGGGGGGCTCGCGGCCCGCCGCATGGCCCGTCTGCTCGCGGCCTCGCGATCCCCGCAAGATTTTCTGATGGTCTTTCCCGATACCTTGACCCTGCAGGCCGGTCCCTTTTTGGAGGGACTGGGCCGCTCATGGCCCGGCGTGCAGACGGTCGGCGGCGGGGCGTCCGAAAACGGCAGCCAAATGCATACCTACCAATGGTGCGGGACCGAGGTGGCGTCGGACGCGGTCTGCGGCGCCTTATTTTCCGGGGCGCTGAGCCGGGCGATCGGTCACAGCGTGGCCTGCCAACCGATCGGCGAACCCCTGCTGGTCACACGCGCGGAAGGCAATGTCATTTTCGAATTGGGCGGGCGGCCCGCCTACGAGGTCTTCACCCATCTGATTCACGAGTGGGCGCTGCCCGATCTGCGCACCGCGGCCGGCTTATTTTTCATCGGATTTCCGTGCCACCCCTCCCACACCGAACTCGCGCCGGGAGAATATTACGTCCGCAATATTCACGGCGTCGATCCCAACCAGGGCTCGCTGCTCGTCGGAGCCCCGGTGCGCGAGGGGCAGGTCGTCTCCTTCACCGTCCGCGATCCGGTCCGCGCCCGCGAGGAGATGGACAACATGGTGGCCGACTTGGCGAAGGTCTGCTCGGGGCGGCCGCCGAGCTTTGCCCTGTATTTCAATTGCTGCGGCCGGGGCACCTCGCTCTATGGCCGACCCAACGTCGATCTCGACATCATCCGCCGGCACTTTCAGGACGTCCCGATCATCGGATTCTTCACCTACGCCGAAATCGGCCCCAGCGGCGAAGGATCTTGCCTGCACAATTATACCGGCGTCCTCACGTTAGTCGGCGAATAACCCCTGGGCTACGGGACTCCGGAGAACAGATCGGCGGCTTGGCCTGACGCGGCGCTGGTCGCGCCGATGAGAGTCAACAGAACGCCGAACTGATTTTTTTCGGGGAAATCCTGATAGGTGAAGGCCACGCTCCAGCATTGCCCGGTGTACTTCAGTCCATAGCTGATTTCGGTATAGGCATGGGTGCGGCGATTGTAATACGTTTTGTTCGCCAGCACGAATCCCCGGGGCAGATAGGCGTGCGCGCCGACGGTGTAGTAGTCGATCTCTTCCCGGGGCTCCGCCGCTTGGAGACCCAATGACAGCGGGTCCAGGACGTCTCCCCGCAGCGGGATCACCCCCCTCGGACGGGTGGAGCGATGGCCGAGCGCGAGATCCCAATAGGGGGCCCACGTGAGCCGCGTGTCGCTGTTGAACACCGTGACCGTCCGCTCCGCGTGATCGAAGAACGCATCGGCGTCGAATTGGAGCATGCTGTGGGTCCGAACGGTGGCCTCCGCCCGCAGGGCCGACCAGGGGATGCCGTCGGGGCGATGCGCCAGACGATAGCTTTGGGTGAGGCGCACCCAGAGCAACTCATGATCCGCAACGCCCGCTTGGGCCGATCCGGACTGTGCGATCAGCCGATTGGTCAGGGTGGCGGTGATCAGGCTCTGTTCCGGGATATCGTCGATCTCATCGAATCGGGGGACCGCCTCCCCATCGCGGGCCCCCACGTAGGTGTAGAGTATGCCCGGCTCGACGGCATGAATGATCGGGCCTCTGCCCGCCCGATCCCAGGTCCGGCGCGCCGCGCCCGCAAGCCCCAGCCCCGCCACCCGAAGGTCCCGCCGCACGGCGCCCCCTTCGGAGTCCTCTCGCCAATACGCCGTTTCGCGAATCCCCACCCGAGGCGTCACGATCAGCCCCAGCGGCGTCTCCTGTCGCCAGACGAGGACCGGAAAGATGTCGACCCGCTGCACGGACGGCCCGTCGCGCCGCCAAAAATTGATGGCCGACGCTTCGGTGGACACAAAGAGCGGGGCCGACCAGAGACGGGCGCTCGGTAGACGATAGGCCAGCGCGGGCAAGAGCTGGGCGGACGCGTCGCCGGCCGCGGTGAGATCGCGGGTGTAGCGGGTCAGCACGGTCATGGCTTGGTAGGCGTCGTGATAGGTCAGAAACAGATTCGATTCGATCGTTCGGCGGGTGCGGTCCTCGGTGGCGGTGTGCAGATCGCGGAGGATCGACTCATCGCTCACGTATTGCCCCGACACCCGCAATTGCAGCCGCTCATTGAACTCCACGACCTGGACGGTGGCGGCTCGACGCCGCAGGACATCCGTCACCCGATCGCGAAAGACCTCCACCTCGATCTGCCCCCGCGAGCGGCGGCTGAACCGGTACCGGTACTCCAGCAGCCCCCCCTCCCCGCGCCGGGTCCGCTCGTCGAGCGTCAGGGTCAGATCCTGGCTGGGACCGAGCGTCACGAAGATCGGCTGCCGGACCTTGAGCCCCTCCGAGGTGGAGTATCCCAAATGGGGCTGGAGCAACCCCGATTGCCGTTCGGTTTTGACCGGCCAGATGAGATAGGGCAGATAGAAGACCGGCACGTTGTTGATGTCGAACATCACATCCCGGGCGGTCAAATACCGCTCGGGTTCGATGGTCAGCCGGCGGGCCCGCAAGCGCCAGACCGGGCGCTCTCCCTTGGCCTCGTCCCAATCGCAGGTGGTGAGCACGGCCCCTTCCAGACGATACCGCTGGTCGGCCAGCCGCTCGATCCGGTCACCGGACACGTGATAGTGGTCCCGGGGAAGAAAGAGGCGGCC
>JBDSOK010000143.1:0-3047 GCA_039914845.1 Nitrospiria bacterium
TCTCGCCCCGGTTGGCGATGAACAATTTATTGATGGGACGTTTCTGAGACTTCGGCATCGTGTTCCCAGGTCAAAGCGGGGCCAGCATAGCCTCTCGCGGGGTACCGGGTCAACCATCGTCGCGGGCCGTGTCAAACCAATTGAGAAATGTCCGCTTTCTCCCAAGATAGAAATGTCCGGTTAGGGTTGAGGCCTTGCCAGGTGAAGCCGTTTAAAGGGCCGCCGCTTCCAGGGATGATCCGCCGAAGGAGGCGACGGCGCCTACGGAGAGTTCGGCGGCCGGCGTCGCGTGGCTCACACGCCGCGCGCGACGCCACGCATCAGGCGCGCCATGCCGGCGACCAGTGCGAGACCGATTCCGAACACGGCCACGATCGCGGAGCCCGACGGCAAATCCCACCGATACGAGGCCCAGAGGCCCAGCACCCCGCACACGCCGGCACTCGCTACCGCGACGGCGCCGGCTCCGCGGTCGATGCCGAGGAGCCGCACCACCAATGCGGGCGCGACCAGGTAGGTGAAAACCACCAACACCCCCGCGCTGCGGATCGCCGCCGCGATCGCCCCTCCCAACAGCAGGTAGAACACCAACACGGCGCCGCGGCTGATCGCGGGCGGAGCCGCGCGTCCGGCGAGGACGCGCCAGATCCCGACGCCGACCGCCAAACCCGCCAACACGGCCAGTTGGCGGTCGGTCACAGCCAAGACATTACCGAACAGCAGGTGCAGAAAATCGGCGTCCCCGTGCGGGGTCTTCGCCACCACCAGCACGGCGGCCGCCGACGCGACCGCGTACACCACGCCCATGACCGCCTCCTGCGGCAGTCCCGTCTCAGAAGCCGAGATGGACAGAAGCGCGGCTCCAACCAACGTGAACACGATCGACGTGGTCATCGGGTCCCAGTCCGCGGCGGTGCCCACGGCTGCGCCCAGCGCGGCGATCTGAGCGAGCGCCAGATCGACGAACACGATCCGGCGCCTGATCACCTCCGTGCCCAGCGGCGCAAGAACGAGGGCCAACAGCAGGCAGGCCAGCGCGGCCTGCCTCATGAACGGCAGATCGAGCATGTCGATCATCGGACGACCTGAGGTCCGCCGGCCAGCGCCTCGGCCAAGCGCGTCACCCCCATGTCAAACAACGCGAAATAGTCATTCGCCGTCCGCGCGGCTCCCGCGGCGGGCGCGATCACCACCACCCTGGCCCCGGTCTGCCGAGCCAGAAGGTCCGGCATGCTGCGCTCGTGATACGGTTCCATCAGGATGACCTTCACCTGCTCGCGCCTGATGAGGTCCGTCAGGGCGGAGATGTGGGCCGGCGGCGGGGGCACGCCGGGCTTCGGCTCCACGAACCCCACGGTCGTGAGGCCGAAGCGCTTCGTGAAGTAGGGCCAACTGTCGTGATAGGCGACGATCTTCACGCCCTGGTGCGGCGCCAAGGCGCTGGTCCATTTGACCAGTGCCGTTTCGATCCGACCGCGAAACGACTGCGCGTTCGCCTTGAAGGTCGCGCAGCCCCCGGCATCGAAGCGGCACAGCCGTTCTGCAATGGTCTCGGCCACGATGGCGCCGTTCATCGGATCGGTCAGAAAATGGGGATTGCCTTTCCCGTGAACATCCCCCTGAGCGCGATCGACGGGCCCCGTCTGCATGCCGAGCACGTCGATGCCCTGCGACGCGTCGAGTCGGCCCGGTTCACCGACGCGCAAACGAGGGTTCCTCGCACCGGCGAGCAACGTCGGCAGCCAGCCGACTTCCAAGTCCAATCCACCCTCGATGAGCAGATCGGCCCGATTCAATTTGACGAGGAAGCTGGGCCGGGGATCGACGAAATGTGGGTCCTGAGTCCCGGAAACCAAGCTGGTCACGTCGACGCGGTCCTTGCCCACTTCCCCGGCGATCGCGGCGAGATCAGACGTCGTCGTCACAACGGTCAAGGGGGCGGCCGCACCAGGACTCGCCCACCCCGCAAACACGAGACTCAACAGCAGTAGCCGTTTCATGCCATTCTCCCCGGCTTCGGTTAGAACGTGTGCGCCCCATGCGCCCCGATCAAAAACTCCCACTGAAGAAAGATCGAGTGCACGAGGTCGTCTCGACTCGCCACATCGTCCCGGTTGTATTGCACACGCCATTTCGAGAACTCGCTGGGGTAGAACGTGAGGTTGGGAGAGACTCTGACGCGCCGCTCGCGCAGCGGATCGGTGAGGTCTCCGTTCTCCCCCGCCACGTATTCGCCCCGCAAGCCGGCGACCCACCGCGGCACGAATCCCCACGTCAGTTGCATGTAGCCGCCCCAGTCCCTGAGCTGTTCCTCCGGGAACGTGCCGTCCGCGGCGTTGTCGTACCGACGAGTCATCACCTCGGTTTGCCACGTGACGAACGGCCAGCCCTTGACGGTCTCCAGCGGCTTCCACTTGTAGTAGAGGTCGATCCCGTACAGCTCCGTTCGCGCCGACCGGCCGCTGCCGTTGGGTCCGAACGCGCCGGAGACGCCGAGCAGCAGGGTCTGTGTGTCGCTCGGGTTGAACGACGTCGTCAACCTCGGCGTGACGACGAGATCGCCGACCCCTTCCACCCGACGCTCGATCAGCGTGCGGCCGAAAAGAGATTCTCCCGGTGCGTTCCGAAAGCTGAACATGGTCTCACCCTGACTATTCTGAAGCGCCACCATCGCTTCGGCGTAGACCGGGAGCGGCAGCAAGTACGACAGCTGCATGCCCGGACCGCGCATCCCATCCCCCCCGAACAGGCGACCGTTGACCAACGGCTGATCCACGAACGCCCAGGTATGGGGATGCTGGGGATTGAGACGACCGAACGGGGTGAAAAACTGCCCGCCGCGGAGTTGCAGGTTCGCCGGCAGCGCGGTGGACGTCAGATAGGCTTCCTCGACCTCGAGGAAACTCTCGCCTTCGCGGTCGATGCCGAAGATCACATGACCGATGGCCGTAAAGTAGGGATCCACGTTCCCCGACAGGGTGAGTTCGATGTTCTGAACTGTGAACCCGCGTTGGTTGGGATCGTGCGCGCCGGTTTCGAGCGCCTCC
>JBDSOK010000145.1:0-3890 GCA_039914845.1 Nitrospiria bacterium
TCGGACCGCGTCACGAACAAGCGGCGCGCGGGCTGCTTTCGCGACCCACCGTGCGGGAGATTTACGAGTATCGTCACGCCGTCGATGATCGCATGTTCGACCTCTTTCGTCGCGGCGATCATGAGGACTGCGCCGATGTGGTCGAATTGGGGATTCATCACGAACAACAGCACCAGGAGTTGATCCTCACCGACCTCAAACATCTCTTCGCCCTCAATCCCTTGCGGCCGTCCTATGGCGCCGTCATGCCCGAGCGGAAGGAGACGCCCCGGCCGCCGCTGCGCTGGGTGGGGTTTGCCGGCGGGGTCACGACGATCGGGCATACGGGCGAGGAGTTTTCGTTCGACAATGAGCGGCCCCGGCACCGCGTCGTGCTGGAGGCGTTCGAGCTGGCCGATCGTCCGGTGACCAATGCGGAGTATGCGGCCTTCATCGCGGACGACGGCTATCGTCGGCCCGAATGCTGGCTCTCCGACGGGTGGAACACGGTACACACTCAGCACTGGGAGGCCCCGCTGTACTGGGAGCGACGCGACGATGCATGGTGGACGATGACGCTGGCGGGGATGCGCGAACTCGCGCCGCACGAACCGGTCTGTCACGTCAGCTACTACGAAGCGGACGCCTATGCGCGCTGGGTCGGCGCGCGCTTGCCCTCCGAAGCCGAGTGGGAACGCGCCGCCGTCGAGTGCCCGATCCAAGGAAATTTCGCGGAGAGCGGACGGTTGCATCCGGCGGCGATCGAATCGGGGACATCGGGTCTTGCGCAGTGTTTCGGCGACGTGTGGGAGTGGACTCGCAGCGCCTACGCCCCCTATCCCGGCTTCACGCTCCCCCGCGGCCCGCTGGGGGAGTACAACGGCAAGTTCATGTGCAATCAGATGGTCCTGCGGGGCGGCTCCTGTGCGACCTCGCGCACCCACATTCGCGCCGGCTACCGCAATTTCTTTCGTCCCGACGCGCGCTGGCAATTCACCGGCATCCGCCTGGCACGGGACGCCTCATGATGGGCCGGTCCCGCGCACGCGAAGAGTCCGTCAGTCCGATTTGGGATGAGGTGATGCGGGGCCTCTCGGCGCGCGTGAAGCGCTTGCCCTGCAAACTCTTCTACGACGCCCGAGGATCGGAGCTGTTCGAAGCGATCTGCGAAACGCCCGAATATTACGTGACCCGCACCGAACAGCGCATTCTGACTCGCTACGCCGAGAAGATAGCCGAGCGGATCGGCCCTCACGCCCGCATCGTGGAGTTCGGCAGCGGCAACAGCGCCAAGACCCGCGTCCTGCTCGACCACCTGGACCGCCCGGCGGCCTATATTCCGGTCGATATTTCGCAGAGCCAATTGGCGGCGGCGTCGCTTGCGCTGGCTCGCGCGTATCCCCAGGTGGAGATTCTGCCGCTCTGTGCGGATTACACCGGGCTGGTGGCCATCCCGCAGGCCAGCCGGCCGGTCTCGAAGACGATCGTCTTCTTCCCGGGCTCCACCATCGGGAACTTCACGCCGGAGGAGGCGCGGCATTTTCTCGCGCGGATCGCGCGGCTCTGCGGACCGTCGGGCGGGTTGCTCATCGGAGTGGACCTCAAGAAAGACCGCGCCGTCCTCGAGCCGGCCTACGCGGATCGCGAGGGCGTGACCGCGGCGTTCAATCTCAATCTGCTGCATCGCGTGAACCGGGAACTGGGCGGGGAGTTGCCGGTGGAGCGGTTCCGCCATCGCGCCCACTACAATTCGCGGCACGGTCGCATCGAGATGCACCTGGTCGCACGCGGGCCGATCAGCGGCCGCGTGGGGCGAACGGCGATTCGCCTCGCCGCCGGCGAGCACATCACGACCGAATACTCCTATAAGTATCGGCCCGCCGAATTCGCGCGCCTGGCGGAAGAAGCCGGGTTCCAGGTCGTCCAGCGCTGGAGCGACGAGCGCTCGCTTTTCAGTATCCAGTACCTGACGGTTCGCGAGAGACAACCCGCCGACGTCGGAGAAGCCGCCTGAGATTATTGAATCACTTCGAAGAGCCGATACGGTCCCGCGCGGGCCAATGGGCGGACGCGTCCCTCGGCGCTCAATCGCGTCAGATGGTCCCAGGTTTGGCGGCTGAATCCCAGACCGGGACGCTCGGCCACATAGCGATCGTCGAGAAGCAGGTGGGTGATCGTCCGAGCGCGGAGACGCAAGTCCCAGACGCCGGCTTCCTGATCGGCGACGAGGTCGAGCGGGGGATCGTCCAGATTCGGCACCGGCCAAAGCACCTGCCGGCCGGTGTGGTAGCGCACCTCGACCCACCACGGGGTCAAGATCTTCGCGTCGGGCGGAGTGTATCGCCGAATGACTTCCGCCATCTGCGCAAAGTCGCGCGACGGATTGAATCCCACTCGATAGTTCGGCATCGTGCTCACGTGATGGACCGCGATGAACGCGACGACGACGAACCCCGCGAGGGTCGCGCGTGCGCCGCCCCAACGCGTGAGCGCGTCGACGCCCAGCACCGCCGCGAGCGGGAGCAGGAAGAGCGTGTGGCGCTCCACGAGCCGCCGATCCACCACGAAGACCGCCGCGAGCAGGACGAGCAGGATCACGAGCGGCCAGTGCGGATAGGCCCGGCGGGCCGCGCCCTTAAACGCCAGCCCCAGGGGGAGCACCGCCAGGATGAAGGGCAAGGGACCGTAGGTCGCCCAGAGGGTGGAGAGGAAGACGCGGCGCGGAACTTCCGCCCCCGCCATGACGGCGTGCCACAGCGCGGCGTGACGCAGGGGATACGCAAAGAGCCAGGGATGTTCGCCACGGGCCACGGTCAGGATCGCATAGGGTGCGCTGACCGCCAGCGCCAGGCCGACCACCCAGGCCGCCACGCGTCGAGCCGCCGTATCCCGGCGCAGACAGGTCCAGAGGAAGTATCCCCCGTACAGGGCGAGAACCAGCCAGCCCACCTGTTTGGTCCAGACCAACAGGCCGCCGGCGATTCCCGCGATCGCCGCGTCTCGGATCCGGAGGGTTCGAAGCGCGACGGCGAACCACCACCACGACGCAAAAAACAACAGGGCGGTCAGCATCTCGGCGTAGAACCGGAGACCGTACATCGCAAACAGCGGCGTGGCCGTCAGGACCAGCGCGACGCTTGCGCGTTGGATCGGATCGAGGAGTCCGCCGGGTCCGATCAGGATCAGGCCCAGCAGGAAGACGGCGACCCCGAGGTTAAACCAGATGAACGCGCGCGGCCCCACGGAGCCGGCGAGCACGGCATTGGCCAAGTGAAAGAGCGGGGGATAATCCAGCTCGTATCGATCGGCCATCAGGGCGGTCGTGCTGGTCAGCAGGCCCCGCGACGCGGCCATCGCCTGCGCCACCACGGCGTGCCAGCATTCGTCGACAAAAAAGATGGAGGTGCCCGCGAAACCGGCAAGTCTCACCAACCAGAACGCGGCGACGGCAACCGCGGCCCCGATCGCGAGGCGCGATACCGCACGGGGAAGGGAAGCGGGGGTTGGATCCGTCACGGCGTGCGCAGGGCGTCCACGATGCCGAGCCGTCCGGCCCGGATCGCGGGTAAGACGCCGCCGACGAGGCCCATCATCAACGAGAAGAGCAGCGACTGCGCGACGATGGTCGGGGAGAGGACGAAGCCGAAGGCGATTTCGGTGAAGGTCGCAAAATTGACGGCGGAGATCGTGATGAATGAGAGGCCGAATGCGGCGGCCACGCCGAGGAGGCCGCTGAACAACGAGAGCGCCAGCGACTCGATGACGAAGGCCGACCAGACGGCCCCGCGGCCGAAACCCAGCGCGCGCAGCGTGCCGATTTCCTGGGTGCGATTGGCCACCGCGGCATACATCGTGATCATCGCGCCGATCATCGCTCCCAGACTGAAGATCACCGTGACCAGCAATCCCAG
>JBDSOK010000173.1:0-4659 GCA_039914845.1 Nitrospiria bacterium
AATCGAATCTTGCCGATCTTCGTGACGCCGTCGACCAAGCGGATCACGTCGGGCCCGAACTCCCGTTCGATCGTTTCGCGCGGCATCAAGGTATCTTCCAGCGTGTCATGGAGCAAGCCGGCGACGATCGACGGCACGTCCATTTTCAGCCCGGTCAGAATATCGGCCACCGCCAACGGATGGTAGAGATAGGGCTCGCCCGATTGGCGCGTCTGCCCCTCATGGGCCTGGGCCGAGGCCTGATAGGCCCGACGCAAGAGGTCGACCGGCGCGCGGGGATTGTAGGTCTGGACCTTGGCGATGATCTCGTCGATCGTGGCGGTGGGGACAGTCTGAGGTTTGGTCGACTGAATATCCATGTAATACAAGATTATACGCTAACAGGGCGCTAAAAAACCCGGCACCCTGTTTTCCCAGGGGCTCGCGGGTCGATCAGTCTTCCGGGGTACTGGGACGCAGATCCTTGAGGCGGAGTTGAATGCGCTGTCGGCCCTGCCACGTATCCACGCGGGCGGAAAACGCGACGTCGATCGGCGCGGCGTCCGCGGGCAGGAGATCGCCCAGGCCGAAGCCGATCGCGTCGAAGGTCAGCGCGGTCGCGTGGCGGACCTGGAACTTGAGATGATTGGTGCCGACGATGCGGGGCGCGCGGGGCGCGAGGCGGCGGCTGGCCAGGACCGGCTCCGCATTGCCCATGCCGAACGGCGCGAGCCGCGAAAGTTCCTCCAAGAGCGGGAACGTCAGCTCGGGCAGTTCGACGTCGTCATCCAGCGAAAGAATGGGATAGGCCTCGTCACGGGACAGGGTGGATGCCACGGCCGCGTCGAACCGCTCCCGAAATTCGTCGATCCGCTCGGTGCGAATCGAGAGCCCGGCCGCGGCGGCGTGCCCGCCGAACCCGTCGAAGCACGACCGGCACGTCTCCAGGGCGCGGGTCAGGTGGACACCGGGAATGCTCCGTCCCGAGCCTTTGCCCTTGCCGTCCTGCGCGAGGGCGATCACGACCGTCGGGAGATGCCAGCGATCCACCACGCGCGACGCGATGATGCCGATCACGCCGGGATGCCATGCCTCATCCGCGACGACGATCGATCGCGCGCGATCCAGCGGGATCTCGCGCTCAATGCGCGCCATGACGCCCGTGAGCATCTCGTCCTCGATCCGCCGCCGCTCCCGGTTGGCCGCGTCGAGCTCGCGCGCGGCGGACGCGGCCGTGTCGGGATCGCGCGTGGTCAGCAGGGTGACGCCCGCGTGCGCCTCCGCAAGACGCCCCACCGCGTTGATGCGCGGGCCGAGTTGAAATCCCACCGCGCCCGCGTCCACCGGCTTGCCGGCAATGCCGCAGACATCTTTGAGCGCCGCGACTCCGATCCGGTTTGCCGCGCTCAGCGCGCGGAGGCCCTGGGCGACCAAATAGCGGTTCTCGCCGCGCAACGGGGCCACGTCGGCGATGGTTCCCAGGGCCACCAGGTCCAGCACCGATTCCAGCCGGTCGTCCATCCCCGGAAGGCTCCGCCGCCGGCTCAACATCGCCTGCGCCACTTTGAAGGCGATGCCCACCGCACAGAGTTCTTTGCCGGGATATCCCGAATCAGGCCGATGGGGATTGAGCATCGCATAGGCCGCGGGCAGCCGGTCCTGCGGCTCGTGATGATCGGTGACGATCACGTCGATGCCCAGCGAACCGGCCAGCGCGATGGGCTCGTGCGCCGTGGTGCCGCAGTCGGCGGTGATCACCAGCGTGACGCCCTGATCACGGGCCGCCCGCACGCCCGCCTCGGTGAGGCCGTAGCCTTCGGTCAGACGATGGGGAATGCGATAGCGGAGCGGCGCGCCGAGCCAGCCGAACAACTCGAGATACAGCGCCGTGGACGTGACGCCGTCCACGTCATAATCGCCCGCGACCATGATCCGCTCGCCCCGGGCGATCGCGCGTTCGATCCGCTCGATGGCGCGCTCCATGTCGTCCAGCAGAAAGGGGTCGTGGAGGTCGGCGGCCGAAGGCGAGAGAAAGCGGCGCGCGGCCTCCACCGACTCGATCCGCCGGTTGACCAGGACGCGGGCGGTCGTCCGCCGGACGCCCAGATCGCGGACCAGCGAGGCGACGAGATCGGCATCGTACGGTCTGATCTGCCAGCGCTTGCGCATGGGCGTTTCCTCCGGTCTTGAACGTGGGCCACGATACGTGGGGCAATGGGGCTTGTCAAACGTCTTGCGGGCCGGGCCCCTTTTTGATACGGTCGAACCTCCTTCGAGGAGCAACCCGTCATGACCGAGCGCATTCACAATCTGATCCATGGGGACTGGCGGCCCGCCCGATCGGGCGACACGCTCGAGAGTGTGAATCCCGCAGACACGCGCGAGGTGGTGGCGAGCGCCCCCAGTTCCGGCGCCCGCGACGTCGACGAGGCGGTGGCCGCGGCCAAGGCGGCGTTCGGGCCGTGGCGCGCGATGCCCGCCCCCAAGCGCGGCGAAATCCTCTTTCGGGCGGCGGAGCGCTTGGCGCGGGAGAAGGAGGCGTTGGCGATCATCGTCACGCGGGAGATGGGCAAGGTCTTGGCCGAGGCGCGGGGCGACGTGCAGGAAGCGATCGACATGACCTATTACATGGCCGGCGAGGGACGGCGGTTATCGGGCGAGACGGTGCCGTCGGAATTACCCGACAAGGACGCCAAATCGATCCGCGTGCCGCTCGGGGTCTGCGCGCAGATCACGCCCTGGAATTTCCCGGTGGCCATCCCGTCATGGAAGATCACGCCCGCGCTGGTGGCGGGCAACACGGTGGTGCTCAAACCGTCGGCCTTCACGCCGCTCTGCGCCACGCGCTTCGTTCAGATCCTGCACGAGGCGGGCTTGCCTCCGGGCGTGCTCAATCTCGTGCACGGTCACGGCGAGGCGGTGGGGGAGGCGCTCGCCGGGCATCCCGACGTGGCGGCGGTCTCGTTTACCGGTTCGACCGCGGTCGGCGGGCGCGTCGAAGCGCTGTGCGGGCGGCTGCACCGGCCGGTCACCACCGAGACGGGCGGCAAAAATCCGCTGATCGTGATGGACGACGCCGATCTGGATCTGGCGCTGGAGGGCGCGCTCTGGGGCGGATTCGGCACCAGCGGCCAGCGCTGCACCGCGGCCAGCCGCGTGATCGTTCACCGGTCGGTGTATGAGGCGTTCACGGCGCGCTTCGTTGAGGCGGCCGCGCGCCTGCGCCTGGGGCCCGGTCTGGCGCCCGGCACCCAGGTGGGGCCGCTGATCAATCGCTCGCAGCAGCAGAAGGTGCTCGACTGTATCGCGATCGGCACGCAAGAGGGCGCCCGGCTCCTGTGCGGCGGCCGCGCGGTCACCGACGGCGAGCTGGCGCACGGCCACTTCATCGCGCCCACCGTCTTCGGCGACGTGGAGCCCGCGATGCGCATCGCGCAGGAAGAAATCTTCGGGCCGGTGGTCTCCCTCATCCCGGCGCGCGATCTCGCCCACGCCATCGAAATCGCCAACGGCACGGCCTACGGTCTGTCGGCCGCGATCTATACCCGGGACGTCAACGCCACCGCCATCGCGGAGCGCGATCTTGATACCGGCATCGTCTATATCAACGCCTCGACGATCGGCGCGGAAATCCAGTTACCCTTCGGCGGGACAAAACAAACCGGTCTCGGCCCGCGCGAAGCGGGAGGCCGCGGCGGAGCGCTGGATCTGTATACGAAGTGGAAGGTGATCTATCGCGATTATTCGGGGAAACTCCAGAAAGCCCAAATCGATCCGTAGATCACTCGGGGAGGCGGGGAGATTTCCGGGAGGAGGCTTTGGCCTTGCGGGGCCGGGACCCGGGATCCCGGCGATCGCCGGTATGGCCCCAGATCATGAACGCCACAAGCGCGGCGATCATCAGCAAGACCCCGTATGACAGGCTGTTAATCATGGATCACCCTCCGCAGCCCGATTATCGTGCACTCCTTTGAGGATGTCAACGGATAAGGCGCCGAAGAGCAGGGCCAGAACGACCGACAGCAGGACATCCCAGACCTTGCCGTGCACATACTGATATCCCGATCCCGCGCCCGCCAGCAGTGCCATTTGGCGAAACAAAGTCGAGGCCGCAGTTTTCTGGTCACCTTCCAGCGTGCGATACACGAAGCAGCTATACCATAAAGCTTCTCCAACTGAAAGCCCCGTCCTAGTGTCATGAGTCGCAAATCCGATGAAAAAGTTCAGCCGCCCTTCAGGAGACGGGCTCCGAAGTTCTCCTTCCCCCCTTGCGGGGGAAGGCGGGGATGGGGGGGGCACTGAGGCCCTAGACGGCCCTCCTGCGGTCGAGGGCAGACGCAAGGGGGGAGGGAGGTGCTGCGTGCGGTGGACTGACCCGTGGGCAATGGCCGAACATGCCATGCTCTGACATCTTATTTAACTCAGGACACTAGCCTTTGCTGACGCGCAGAACCTCTTCGACGCTTGTCACGCCGGCAATAATCTTCTTGAGGCCGTCAATGCGCATATCGATAAATCCGCGCCCCACCGCATATTCCATCAGCATGCTTTGGGAGGCCTTTTCACTGATCAATTGGCGCATGACCTCGTCGATGACCAGCACCTCGTGCACGCCGGTCCGTCCCCGGTAGCCACGCTGCTTGCACTGCGGACAGCCTTTGGGCTTGGCAAAAAGCACTT